>NZ_JBMDIJ010000068.1:0-32981 GCF_057808595.1 Pseudomonas sp. FG98
GGGTCTGCGCCGAGCATAGATACTGTGACTGGCCGAGAACCCTGTGGGAGTCGGCGTTGCCGACGATGAGGCCATCCGCCTAGGTATCCATCTTGCTGGTCTGCGTTGTTCTTTCGGGCCTCATCGCTGGCAAGCCAGCTCCCACAGGGTCTGCGCCGAGCATAGATACTGTGACTGGCCGAGAACCCTGTGGGAGTCGGCGTTGCCGACGATGAGGCCATCCGCCTAGGTATCCATCTTGCTGGTCTGCGTTGTTCTTTCGGGCCTCATCGCTGGCAAGCCAGCTCCCACAGGGTCTGCGCCGAGCATAGATACTGTGACTGGCCGAGAACCCTGTGGGAGTCGGCATTGCCGACGATGAGGCCATCCGCCTAGGTATCCATCTTGCTGGTCTGTGTTGTTCTTTCGGGCCTCATCGCTGGCAAGCCAGCTCCCACAGGGTCTGCGCCGAGCATAGATACTGTGACTGGCCGAGAACCCTGTGGGAGTCGGCGTTGCCGACGATGAGGCCATCCGCCTAGGTATCCATCTTGCTGGTCTGCGTTGTTCTTTCGGGCCTCATCGCTGGCAAGCCAGCTCCCACAGGGTCTGCGCCGAGCATAGATACTGTGACTGGCCGAGAACCCTGTGGGAGTCGGCATTGCCGACGATGAGGCCATCCGCCTCGATATCCATCTTGCTGGTCTGCGTTGTTCTTTCGGGCCTAATCGCTGGCAATGCCAGCTTCCACAGGGGCCGCGCCTAGCACAGAGACTGTGGCTGGCCCAGAACCCTGTGGGAGCCGGCGTTGCCGGCGATGAGGCCATCAGCAACACCGCAAAACCCCCTCCCGAAAAACTTTTTTCACTTTTTTCTGAAAATCCCCCGCGCTACCCCGTCTTCTGCTCCGCGCGCAGCAATGAGATCGATTCGTATTAATTTTTTCCGGGGATTTCCCGGGTCGGGGAGCGGTGTATGTCTCAGGTGTTTTGCCCGGTGCCGCAAGGCCGGGGCGCTTGGTTGTCGTTGAAACGCGCTGCGTGCGGTGGCCTGCTGGGCCTGGCAGTGATGGGGGCGGGGGTGCCGTCGGCGTTGGCCGATGAGCCGACCATGCAACTGCCCGATCAGGTGCACAGCTTCGATATTCCAGCCCAGCCCCTGTCCAGCGCGCTGATCGCCTTCGGCCAGCAGAGCGGCCTGCAGGTGACGGTGGATGCGCAGTGGCTGCGCGATCAGCAGTCCAACCCGGTACAGGGCCAGTTCGACAGCCTTGGCGCCTTGTCGCGGATGCTCTCGGGCAGCGGCATCACCTGGGACTACAACGACGGCGTGCTGAGCTTCCGCCTGCTTTCCGAGGCCAGCAACGGCCAGCTGGAACTGCATGAAACCCTGATCCTCGGCGCCACCGAGGAAAACAGCTACCAGGGCGCCACGGTGATCAACCACAAGGCGGTGCAGAACTTCCCCGGCGCCAACGGCGATATCACCAAGCTGTTGCAGATGCACCCGGCGGTGCAGTTCAGCGGTTCGCAGAAGAGCTCGAACACCCCCGGCGAGATCGATCCGGCGGACATCAGCATCAACGGCGCGAAGTTCTGGCAGAACAGCTTCATGGTCGATGGCATCTCGATCAACAACGACCTCGACCCCGGTGCCCATGGCTATAGCGAGAGCCGTCAGTTCGACTCCGCGCCGAGCCGCTCCTACGGCATCGCCCTGGACGCCGACCAGCTGGAAGAGGTCAAGGTCTACGACAGCAACGTGCCGGCCGAGTACGGCGGCTTCAACGGTGGCGTGATCGATGCCATCACCCGCCGGCCGACCAAGGACTTCCACGGCAAGATCTCCTACGCCATGAGCCGTTCGGAGTGGACCAAGTACCACATCACCGAAGCCGACGAGAGCAATTTCGAGAACTCCACCGACGAGCAGTACACCCCGGAATTCGAGAAAACCACGGTGCGCGGCACCCTGGAAGGCTATCTGACCGATGACTTCGGGGCGATCTTCAACTTCTCCCGGCGCCGTTCGACCATCCCGCTGAACCTGTACGACAACAGCTACGTCAGCCCCAACAACGACAGCCAGCAGGACCAGGAGCGCCAGCTCGACAGCTACACCCTGAAGACCTACTGGGACGTCAACGACCGCCTGACCCTGGAAACCACGCTGCTCAAGGCCCCGCAGGAAAGCGTGATGTTCCGCGATAACTACCTCAATTCGAAGTACACCAACATCAACGGTGGCCAGCAGGGGGCGATCAAGGCGATCTACGAAGGCGACGCGGCAAAGTGGACCCAGACCCTGGCCTACACCGACCTCTACAGCTCGCGCGACGCCGACTCCAGCGAGACCATCGCCTGGTACTACTCCCAGGAGAAGAACTGGGGCAACCCGCTGAGCAACACCTCGCGCAGCGGTGAAGGCGCCTTCGGCAACATCGACCAGACCCAGACCGGCCTGAACTACAAGATGAAGGCCGAGTGGCAGACCCTGCAGTTCGCCGGTACCCAGCACAGCTTCACCACGGGCATGGAACTCGGTAGTAAAAAAGCCACCTGGGAACGGGAAAGCACCGGGCAGAGCGTGACCGCCTTCACCCGTGACAGCGGCACCAGTTGTGCCAACAGCGACCCTTACTGTTCCGTCAGCCCGCTGTTGAACGGCGCAACCCGCCAGTGGGCGAACACCCGTACCCAGCTCAACGCCGGCAAGATCGAGATCGAAGAAAATTCATGGGCCCTGTTCGCCCAGGACGCCATTCAGATCGGCAAGCTCGGCCTGCGCCCCGGCGTGCGTTTCGAGGGTGACGACTACATGGACAAGAAGACCGTCTCGCCGCGTTTTGCCGGTGACTACGACTTCTTCGGCGACCGCAGCACCGTGCTGGTGTTCGGCGTCAACCGCTACTACGGGCGCAACCTGTACAAGTACCGCCTGGCCGACGGCCGCCAGGCGCTGAACACGCTGTATCGCCGCACTAGCCAGACCGGCGCCTGGACCGGCACCGTCAACCAGAACAGCACGAAGTTCTCCACCATCGACATTCCCTATGACGACGAATGGACCCTGGGCCTGGACCAGCGCTGGCTGAACAGCGACTTCGAACTCAAGTACGTGCACCGCAGCGGCCGCGACAAGGTGGTCAAGGCCAACGTCCGCACCCTCGGCGAACAGCCGCTGGATGGCTACACCACGCTCTACACCAAGTACACCAACGAGGGCTCCAGCGAGACCGACAGCATCAGCCTGACCATCACCCCGATCGAGCCGATCCGCTTCCTCAACAGCTACACCAGCCTGCAATTCGCCGCGAACTGGTCGCGTACCTACGACGCCTATGGCAGCTACGACAGTGCGATCGATGCCGACGAGTACTCCGACGGCGACGTGCTGTACAAGGGCAGCCGCACGTCGTTCAGCCAATTGCCGGCCAGCGACTTCAACCGCCCGTGGACCGCGCGCCTGAGCACCATTACCGAGATCCCGGCGTGGAACCTGACGGTGAGCAACTTCTTCCAGTATCGCGGCGCGTATGACCAGTTGATCAACACCGGCCGCACCCAGGACGTCGATGGCGAGTCGCTGGATGTCTACGACGTGGCGCGGGTCGGCGGGGCGCCGACCTGGGACATGCGGGTGAAGTGGGAAATCCCTACTGCCAAGGAGCAGGCGCTGTTCATGGCGGTGGACGTGACCAACGTCACCGACCGGGTCAACACCATCGTTTCCACCTCCGCCCGCACCACCTACGAGACCGGCCGCCAGTACTGGCTCGAAGTCGGCTACCGCTTCTAACGTCCTCACCGTGGAATGAACCTGATGAACAAGATCCTCGCGGGCCTGCTCGGCCCGCTGCTGCTCGGCGCCTGCGCGAGCATGCCCGAGCCCGACAGCGCGCTGCCCTGGGATGCCGGGGTGGTTCGCGGCCAGTTGCCCAACGGCCTGGAATACCGCCTGGTACGCGACGCCAGCCAGGCCAACCGCCTCGACCTGCGCCTGACCGTGCAGGCCGGTTCGGTGGACGAGGAGGCCGACCAGGTCGGCGTCGCCCACCTGGTGGAACACCTGACCTTCTACAGCCATGGCGGCACCCCGGAAAACCTGCGCCAGCGCATGACCGCGCTGGGCTGGATCCAGGGCCGGCATTTCAACGCGATGACCAACTACGACCGCACCCAGTACCTGCTCAGCCCGCCGTCCGGGGTCAGGCAGGCGCCCGAGGCGCTGGAGGCCCTGGCCGACCTGGTGTTCGCCATGGACTACAACGCCGCCGACCTGGAGCGCGAGCGCCCGGTGGTAATCGAGGAATGGCGCGGCGGCCTGGGCGTGGCCCAGCGCATGAACGAGCAGCGCACCGCGTCCCAGCGGGTCGGCTCGCAGTATCCGGCGCACCGCACCATCGGCAACGAGGCGGCGATCCGCAACGCCAGCCTCGACGCGCTCAAGCGCTACCAGCAGCGCTGGTACGTGCCCAACAACATGGTCCTGTCGGTGGTCGGCGACTTCGAACCGAGCGAGCTGGCGCGGCAGATCGAGCAGGCCTTCGCCAAGCCCGCCGCCGCGACCCTGGCCAGCCGCGAACAGCGCGAGCTGCCGCTGGACGACAAGCTGAAGATCTTCCGCCTGCAAGACCCGCAGACCGGCAGTAACCAGGTGGCCCTGCTGTTCCGCCTGCACCAGCCGGACAGCCGTGGCACCACTCGCGTCGCCATGCGCGAGCGCCTGCTCGACCGCATGACCCTGGCCGCCCTGCAAGCCTCGTTGCGCCGCCAGGAAATGACCAACGGCGTGCGCAGCCTGACACCGCAGAAAACCCTGATCGGCGAGCATTCCACGGTGCTCGGCATCGCGGCCGGCGTGGAGGGGATGCAGCATCGCCAGGCCTTGCAGCAGTTACTTACGGAGATCGAACGCTTGCGCCAGCACGGCTTCAGCCAGGCTGACGCCGAGCGCGAAAGCGCGCTGATCCGTGACCTCGGGGCCAAGACCCTGGCCAAGGACGGCACGCGCAACTTCGAACAGTGGGTCGAGCAACTGAACAACGCGGCGGTCCAGGACCAGCCGGTGGTGGACAAGCATGCGGCGGCGCAGCGTTACCTGGAGGTGCTGCCGAGCATCGACCGCGAGGCGATGAACCAGCGGCTGTGGCGCTGGATCGGCAGCCCCGACCGGGTCTTGCAACTGAGCGCACCGGGCATGACGCCACTGGCGCTGCCGACGGTGGCCGAGGTCGAGCAGATGCAGGCTTCGATCGCCAGCTCCTCATTGAGTGCGCCTCGGGACAAGGCGGTGCAGGCTGACAGCAAGCCGGTGGCCGAGTTGGTCATGCCGCCGTTGCCAGCGCCGGGGACGCTGGTCAAACGTAGGCTGTTCGCTGCCGAGAAGGTCGAGCACTGGCAACTCGGCAACGGTGATCGCCTGGTCTGGCTGAAGGCCAATGCCGAGGATGGCCGCTGGTCGCTGCAGGCCGAGTCCACGGCCGGCTACAACCTGGCCGATCGAGCGGTGTGGCAGACCCAGATGGCTACTCAACTGGCCACCCGCAGCGCGCCGCAAGGCGTGTCCGCCGAGGCTCTGGAAAACTGGCGCAAGGCCCGCAAGGTCGGGCTGGGCGTCGAGCAGAAACCCCAGCGCCTGCAACTCAACCTCAGCGTGGCGCCCGCCGACGGTGCCCTGGCCGACCTGCTGCAGAGCTACCGCCTGAGCCAGCTCGACACGCGAATCGACCCGGCGACCTTCGCCGACGCGCGCAAGGACCTGCTCAAGCGCCTGCAAGAGCGCCCCGATGATGTGCGCAGCAATGAAGAATCGAGCTGGCGCCGGCTGATGTACGGGCGCGACAGCTGGCAGTCGCCGGATGCCGAAGCGCTCGCCGCCCTGAGCGCCAGTCAGCTGGATCGTGACTGGCAGCGCCTGTCTGCCGCGCCGGTGACCTATTACCTGATGGCCGATATCGACGCGAAGGTGCTGGAGACGGCGGTCCTTGCCCGGCTGGCCAATATTCCCCGGGGCCAGGCGCTGAAGCCGAAAGCAGCGGTACAGCAACCCGGTCAGCGCAGCGAATCGCTGGCCATCGCCCTGGAGCCCCGCGCCGTATTCCAGGCCAGCAGCTACAGCGAGCAGCCGTGGAGCCCGCAGGCGGCAGCGCGGGTCGCGGCCTTGCGTGACCTGGCCAGCCAGCAGCTCAAGCAGCGCCTGCGCGGCGAGGCGGCGGGGGTCTATCGCCTGAAGTTCGACAGCGAACTGAATCCGGACACCGGACGCATCGAAAGCCGCCTGAGCTTTACCTGCGATCCGGCCCGGGTCGACGAGCTCTGGGCCCTGGCCCGCGACACCCTGAGCCGCTTGCCGCAGGCCGTCGAGGGCCAGTGGGTCGTGGCCGAGCGTGCCGAGTTGCTGCGTCAGGAGCGCAAGCGCCGCGACGACGCGCAAACCCAGCAGCGCCGCCTGGTGCTCAGCGAGCGGCATTGGGGTGATCCGCGCTACCTGAGCCAGCAGGCGCAACTGCCGGAAGGCCTGACCCTGGAAGCGCTCAAAAGTACCGCCGGGCAACTGTTCCCGCGCGCCAACCAGGTCCGTCAGACCCTGCTGCCGACCCCGGCGGCGCAGGAGCAGGCGCTGTGAACAGCCTGCGCGCCTTCTACCGGCTGTCCCGGCCGTTCTGGGCCAGCCGCAGCCAGTGGCTGGCCTGGGTGATGCTTGCCGGGGTGATCGGCATGGGCCTGCTGGTGGTGCAGATCAACGTCTGGATCAACGCCTGGAGCAAGACCTTCTACGACACCCTCGGCGCCTTCGACACCGACGCGCTGTATGCGCTGATGGGCCAGTACTCGCTGTATATCGGCGGCTACGTGCTGATCTACGTCTACCTCGACTGGCTGCGCAAGGGCCTGGTGATGCGCTGGCGCCAGTCGATGACCGAGCGCCTGACCGCCGACTGGCTCGGCGACCAGGCCTTCTACCGCCTGGGCCTGGGCGACGAACCGGACAACCCGGACCAGCGCATCGCGCAGGACGTGGACATGATGGTCGACCTGAGCATCGAACTGGTGGCCTCGTTCGTGATCAACCTGGCCCAGGTCGGGGCTTTCGTGGTGATTCTCTGGGAACTGTCCGGGACCCAGACCTTCAGCCTGTTCGGTACAACCTTCAGCATCGACGGCTACCTGGTGTGGCTGGTGCTGGTCTACACCCTGCTCGGCAGTTTGATTACCCATTGGGTGGGCAAGCCGCTGCACGGCCTCAACTACGAGCGCGAGCACCGCGAGGCGGACTTCCGCGCCAGCCTGCTGCGCAAGCGCGACCATGCCGAGCAGATCGCCCTGTACCGCGGCGAGGCGGTGGAGCGGCGGCAACTGGCCGAGCGCTTCCAGGCCATCGCCGACAACTGGCGGCAACTGATGGGCCGCGAGCGCAACCTGAGCCTGTTCACCGTGGCTTTCGAGCGGGTCAGCCTGATCATCCCGGTGTTCGCCGCCTTGCCGCTGTTCCTGGCCAAGACCATCACCCTCGGCGGCCTGATGCAGATCCGCAGTGCGTTTACTGCGGTGCAAGGTTCGCTGAGCTGGTTTATCAAGCTGTATCCCAAGCTGGTGCGCTGGAGTGCAGCATTGCAGCGCCTGGAGCAGTTCGAGCGGGCGATTGCCGCGAGTCGGGCGCAGGCCCGGCCGGCGTCGGCGGGGCCGTGCCTGTGTACCGAGGGCCTGGCGGTGTGCCGGCCGGATGGCAGCGTGCTGCTGGATGGCCTCGATGTGCGGGTGATGCCGGGGCAGTGGGTGCGTCTGGCCGGCCGCAGCGGGCTGGGCAAGTCGACCCTGCTGCGCACCTTGCAGGGCCTGTGGCCGTACTGCCGCGGCGACTGGCAACTGCCCCTCGGCCGCAGCCTGTTGCTGCCGCAGCAGCCGTATCTGGCGAAGATGTCGCTGCGTGAGCTGCTGGCCTATCCGGCGACGGAGTTGCCCAACGACGCCCGTCTGGTCGGTGCCTTGCACAAGGTCGGCCTGGCGGCGCTGGCCGCCCGGCTGGACGAGGATTGCGAATGGGAGCGGATGCTGAGTGGGGGTGAACAGCAGCGGGTCAGTCTGGCCCGAGCCCTGCTGTATCGGCCGGACACCCTGTACCTGGACGAAGCCACCAACCAGCTGGACGAAAACAGCGCCCTGGGGTTGTTGCACACGCTGAAACGGGAATTGCCGGGCTGTACGGTGATTGCCATCACCCATCAGTCCGGGCTGGCGGGGTTGTTCGAGCGCACGCTGGTGCTGGAGGAGGAGGCTCTGCCAGCCTGACGCTGTAGTGGTTAATGCCTGTCAGTCAATTGGGGCTGCAAAGCAGCCCCAAATAGCGATTAAGCGACTAACTGATCGGTTCAGGTCAAAGGGAAAGGTTGTTCACGAACTGGTTGGCATGCTGCCCCAGCTTTTCCAGCACCGCCTCGCGCACCTTGCTGTAGACCTGGCTGTTGAGCACCGAGGTCTGCGCGGAGCGGTAGATGAGCACGTCGTTCTTCTGGAAGGTGAAGAACAGGATGTGATCGTCCCTGACGTTGCGCACCAGTTGCATGCAGCTCAACAGCATGGTCACGTCGCCGCTGGCGTTCTGGGTGCAGGGCATGATCTGGAAGGTGCCGACGTTGCCGTCGTTACTGTGGTTGATGAACACGTCCAGCAGCGCGGGCTGCTTGCGCAGCGACTCGAAGGTGCGCCGGGCGATGGGGGTGAAGCTGGAACCGCCGGCCACGTGCTCCATGATGTCCAGCACCACGTCGTCCATGGTGAAAGCCTGCTGGTTGGGCGTGTAGCGCTCCATTTCCTGGCTGGACAGGGTCCAGCCCAGCTTGCCCAGGCCTTCGGTGTAGAACTTGAACCATTCCTCCCGTTCGGTGCTCTTGTTGTAGCGCTTGCTGGCTGCCAGTTGCATCAGCAGGGTGCTGTTGAGCACGTCCTCGCGGGCCTGCTGGCTCAGCCCGGCGACGAAGGACAGGATGCTGCCTCCGGCGATGGCCGCGCTGGCGCCGGTGACCGGCACCTCGTCCGGCGGGCTGCGCAGCACCACATGGTGGCCGACCTTGGGCAGTTCCAGGCCGTCGATATACTCGATTACGTCGTTCATGGGGGTGACTCCTGTCGTGTTGGAAAGGCGTCGACACTAGCGATTCCAGCCACGAACGGCAGGCGGACGGCTTTCCTCGCTTCTCAGCGCTGCCCGTGTGGGAGCTGGCTTGTCGGACCGCCGAACCGCAGCGATGGCGTCGGTGAATTCAGTATCGCAATCGCTGGCAAGCCAGCTCCCACAGGGATTGCGTCGAGCACAAGTATCGTGGCTGGCCCAGAACCCTGTGGGAGTCGGCGTTGCCGACGATGAGGCCCACAAGAACAACATCAATCTGCTTCCCTGCCACCATGGAATCTCCCACAGGAGCGCTGTCCCGCAGCCCTTTGTCGCCCTTTGACGCTTTCGGCAATTCCCCTGTCGTTTTTGCATCGGGGCGACAATCACCCTAGGCATATGCTGACCCCCAATAGCGCCGGCAGACGATTCGGCGCGGGATTGCCAAAAAAGGGGACTGCCTGATGAGCCCAGCCGAATTACACGCCGACAGTATCGTTATCGACGGTCTGATCATCGCCAAGTGGAACCGCGAACTGTTCGAGGACATGCGCAAGGGCGGCCTGACCGCAGCCAACTGCACCGTGTCGGTCTGGGAAGGCTTCAAGGCCACCGTCGACCAGATCGCCGCCAGCCAGAAGCTGATCCGCGAGAACAGCGACCTGGTGATGCCGGTACGCACCACCGCCGACATCCGCAAGGCCAAGGAACTGGGCAAGACCGGCATCCTCTTCGGCTTCCAGAACGCCCATGCGTTCGAAGACCAGATCGCCTATGTCGACGTGTTCAAGCAGCTCGGCGTGGGTATCGTGCAGATGTGCTACAACACCCAGAACCTGGTCGGTACCGGCTGCTACGAGCGTGATGGCGGGCTGTCCGGCTTCGGTCGCGAGATCGTCGCCGAGATGAACCGCGTCGGCATCATGTGCGACCTGTCCCACGTCGGCTCCAAGACCAGCGAGGAAGTCATCCTCGAATCGAAGAAGCCGGTCTGCTACTCCCACTGCCTGCCTTCGGGCCTCAAGGAACACCCGCGCAACAAGTCCGACGAAGAGCTGAAGTTCATCGCCGATCACGGCGGTTTCGTCGGCGTGACCATGTTCGCGCCGTTCCTGGCCAAGGGCATCGACTCGACCATCGACGACTACGCCGAAGCCATCGAGTACACCATGAACATCGTCGGTGAAGACGCCATCGGTATCGGTACCGACTTCACCCAGGGCCATGGCCAGGACTTCTTCGAATACCTGACCCACGACAAGGGCTACGCCCGTCGCCTGACCAACTTCGGCAAGATCATCAACCCGCTGGGCATCCGCACCGTGGGCGAGTTCCCCAACCTCACCGAGACCCTGCTCAAGCGCGGCCATTCCGAGCGCGTGGTGCGCAAGATCATGGGCGAGAACTGGGTCAACGTCCTCAAGGATGTCTGGGGCGAATAAGCCTCCGAAGCACTTCTTCCTAACCCCCGCATCAGGGCGGGGGCAGCCAACCAAATTTTCTGGAGTTGAGTTTCCATGGCCAAGATCGCCCCGCAATTGCCAATCGAAGTCGACAGCGAGACCGGTGTCTGGACCAGCGACGCCCTGCCGATGCTGTACGTACCGCGGCATTTCTTCGTCAACAACCACATGGGCATCGAGGAAGTGCTGGGCGCCGACGCCTATGCCGAGATCCTCTACAAGGCCGGCTACAAGTCCGCCTGGCACTGGTGCGAGAAAGAGGCCGAGTGCCACGGCCTGGAAGGCGTCGCGGTGTTCGAGCACTACATGAAGCGCCTGTCCCAGCGCGGCTGGGGCCTGTTCAAGATCCAGGACATCGACCTCGACAAGGGTACCTGCAGCGTCAAGCTCGAGCACTCGGCCTTCGTCTACGTCTACGGCAAGGTCGGGCGCAAGGTCGACTACATGTTCACCGGCTGGTTCGCCGGGGCCATGGACCAGATCCTCGCCGCCCGCGGCAGCAGCATCCGTACCGTCGCCGAACAGGTCTATGGCGGTTCCGAAGAAGGCCACGACGACGGCCTGTTCATCGTCAAGCCGCTGTAACTCGAGGAGCCCGCGCCATGGCGTTCGAAGCTATGTTCCAGCCGATCCAGATCGGCAAACTGACCATCCGCAACCGCGTGCTGAGTACCGCGCACGCCGAGGTCTACGCCACCGACGGCGGCATGACCACCGAGCGCTATGTGAAGTACTACGAGGAGAAGGCCAAGGGCGGTATCGGCCTGGCCATCTGCGGCGGTTCTTCGGTGGTCGCCATCGACAGCCCGCAGCAATGGTGGTCGTCGGTGAACCTGTCCACCGACCGCATCATTCCGCACTTCCAGAATCTTGCCGATGCCATGCACAAGCATGGCGCCAAGATCATGATCCAGATTACCCACATGGGCCGGCGCTCGCGCTGGGACGGCTTCCACTGGCCGACCCTGATGTCGCCGTCCGGTATCCGCGAACCGGTGCACCGCGCCACCTGCAAGACCATCGAGCCGGAAGAGATCTGGCGGGTGATCGGCAACTACGCCCAGGCGGCTCGCCGGGCCAAGGAAGGTGGTCTGGACGGCGTCGAACTGTCCGCCGTGCACCAGCACATGATCGACCAGTTCTGGAGCCCGCGGGTCAACAAGCGGACCGACGAATGGGGCGGCACCTTCGAAGGCCGCATGAAGTTCGGCCTGGAAGTGCTCAAGGCGGTGCGTGCCGAAGTCGGCCCGGACTTCTGCGTCGGCATGCGCATCTGCGGTGACGAATTCCACCCGGACGGCCTCAGCCACGAGGACATGAAGGAAATCGCCAAGTACTACGATGCCACCGGCATGGTCGACTTCTTCGGCGTGATCGGCTCGGGTTGCGACACCCACAACACCCTGGCCAACGTTATCCCCAACATGAGTTATCCACCGGAGCCGTTCCTGCACCTGGCCGCCGGTATCAAGGAAGTGGTCAAGGCTCCGGTGCTGCACGCGCAGAACATCAAGGACCCGAACCAGGCCACGCGCATCCTCGAAGGCGGCTATGTCGACATGGTCGGCATGACCCGCGCGCACATCGCCGACCCGCACCTGATCGCCAAGATCAAGATGGGCCAGATCGACCAGATCAAGCAGTGCGTCGGTGCCAACTACTGCATCGACCGCCAGTACCAGGGCCTGGACGTGCTGTGCATCCAGAACGCCGCGACCTCCCGTGAATACATGGGCGTGCCGCACATCATCGAGAAATCCACCGGGGCCAAGCGCAAGGTGGTGATCGTCGGTGCCGGCCCGGCGGGCATGGAAGCGGCGCGGGTGGCTGCCGAGCGTGGCCACGACGTGACCCTGTTCGAGAAGAAAGAGCAGATCGGCGGGCAGATCACCATCGCCGCCAAGGCCCCGCAGCGCGACCAGATCGCCGGTATCACCCGCTGGTACCAACTGGAGCTGGCACGGCTGAAGGTCGACCTGCGCCTGGGTACCGCGGCGGATGCCGACACCATCATGGACCTGCGTCCGGACATCGTCGTGCTGGCGGTGGGCGGTCACCCGTTCATGGAGCAGAACGAACACTGGGGCGCTGCCGAAGGGCTGGTGGTCAGCAGCTGGGACGTGCTCGACGGCAAGGTCGCGCCGGGCAAGAACGTGCTGGTCTACGACACCATCTGCGAATTCACCGGCATGTCGGTGGCCGACTTCATCGCCGACAAGGGCAGCCAGGTCGAGATCGTCACTGACGACATCAAGCCTGGGGTAGCGATTGGCGGGACCTCGTTCCCCACCTACTACCGCAGCATGTACCCCAAGGAAGTGATCATGACCGGCGACCTGATGCTGGAAAAGGTCTACCGCGAGGGCGACAA
This sequence comes from Pseudomonas sp. FG98, assembly GCF_057808595.1. NCBI lineage: Bacteria > Pseudomonadati > Pseudomonadota > Gammaproteobacteria > Pseudomonadales > Pseudomonadaceae > Pseudomonas > Pseudomonas sp. FG98. The sequence continues at coordinate 12,925 of NZ_JBMDIJ010000068.1, forward strand.
GCTGGTGGCGGTACTGGAGAACGAATACACCGGGGCCAAGGAAGAGCGGGTGGTCGACCAGGTGGTGATCGAGAACGGCGTGCGGCCTGACGAGGCGCTGTACTACGCGCTCAAGGACGGCTCGCGCAACAAGGGCCAGATCGACGTCGAGGCGCTGTTCGCCATCCAGCCGCAGCCGATCCTCGGCCAGGCCGGCGACGGCTACCTGCTGTACCGCATCGGCGACTGCGTGGCGCAGCGCAACACCCATGCGGCGATCTACGACGCCTTGCGCCTGTGCAAGGACTTCTGATCGGACCTTGATCGAGAGAGCGGCGCGGACCCCTGTGGGAGCTGGCTTGCCAGCGATTGCATTGGTGAATTCACTACAGTAATCGCTGGCAAGCCAGCTCCCACAGGGTACGCGCCAACTCAAACCCGAGTGGGAGCCTCCCATGCTGAACCTTATTCTCCCCATCCTGCTCTTCGCCGCCCTCGGCCTGGCCGTGCTCGGCGCCGTGCGGCGCGTGCGGATGTGGCGCCAGGGCCGGCCGTCACCGGTCAACCTGCTGGCCGGCCTGCTGGCCATGCCACGGCGCTACCTGGTCGATCTCCACCATGTGGTGGAACGCGACAAGTACATGTCCAAGACCCACGTGGCCACCGCCGGCGGCTTCGTCCTCTCCGCGGTCCTCGCCATCGTGGTCCACGGCTTCGGCCTGCACAGCAAGATCCTCGGCTATGCCTTGCTGGCGGCCACGGTGCTGATGTTCTGCGGGGCGATCTTCGTCTTCAAGCGCCGTCTCAACCCGCCTGCACGGCTGTCGAAAGGCCCGTGGATGCGCCTGCCGAAAAGCCTGCTGGTGTTCTCCACCACCTTCTTCATCGCCACCCTGCCCGTGGCCGGGATTCTTCCGGAAGGCTTCGGCGGCTGGTTCGTCGCCGGCCTGCTGGGCCTGGGCGTTGTCTGGGGCGTGTCCGAGCTGTTCTTCGGCATGACCTGGGGCGGCCCGATGAAGCACGCTTTCGCCGGTGCCCTGCACCTGGCCTGGCACCGCCGCGCCGAACGCTTCGGCGGCGGTCGTTCCACCGGCCTCAAGCCGCTCGACCTGGAAGACCCCAGCGCGCCGCTGGGGGTGGAAAAACCCAAGGACTTCACCTGGAACCAGCTGCTCGGCTTCGACGCCTGCGTGCAGTGCGGCAAGTGCGAAGCGATGTGCCCGGCCTTCGCCGCCGGCCAGCCGCTGAACCCGAAAAAGCTCATCCAGGACATGGTCATCGGCCTGGCCGGTGGCACCGATGCGCAGTTCGCCGGTAGCCCGTATCCGGGCAAGCCCATCGGCGAGCACGGCGGCCATCCGCACCAGCCGATCGTCAATGGCCTGGTGGACGCCGAGACCCTGTGGTCCTGCACCACCTGCCGCGCCTGCGTCGAGGAGTGCCCGATGATGATCGAGCACGTCGATGCCATCGTCGACATGCGTCGCCACCTGACCCTGGAGAAGGGCGCCACGCCGAACAAGGGGGCGGAGGTCCTCGACAACCTGATCGCCACTGACAACCCCGGCGGCTTCAACCCCGGCGGACGGATGAACTGGGCGGCGGACCTGAACCTGAAAGTGCTGTCGGAAGTGAAATCCACCGAAGTGCTGTTCTGGGTCGGCGACGGCGCCTTCGACATGCGCAACCAGCGCACCCTGCGCGCCTTCGTCAAGGTGCTGAAAGCCTCCGGCGTGGACTTCGCCGTGCTCGGCCTGGAAGAGCGCGACAGCGGTGACGTGGCCCGTCGCCTGGGTGACGAAGCGACCTTCCAGACCCTGGCCAAGCGCAATATCCAGACCCTGTCGAAATACCGCTTCCAGCGCATCGTCACCTGCGACCCGCACAGCTTCCATGTGCTGAAGAACGAATACGGCGCCTTTGGCGGCGACTACCTGGTGCAGCATCACAGCACCTACATTGCCGAGCTGCTCGACGCCGGCAAGCTCGACCTCGACGCGCACAAGGGTGGCAGCGTGACCTATCACGACCCGTGCTACCTGGGCCGCTACAACGGCGAATACGAGGCACCGCGCCAGGTACTGCGCGCCCTCGGCATCGAAGTGAAGGAAATGGAGCGTTCCGGCTTCCGCTCGCGCTGCTGCGGCGGCGGCGGCGGGGCGCCGATCACCGACATTCCCGGCAAGCAGCGGATCCCCGACATGCGCATGGAAGACATCCGCCAGACCGGCGCCGAAGTGGTCGCGGTGGGTTGTCCACAATGCACGGCGATGCTCGAAGGCGTGGTCGAACCCCGTCCGCTGATCAAGGACCTGGCCGAACTGGTGGCCGATGCCCTGGTGGAAAGCGCCGCGCCGAGCAAGCCGGCGGCTGCCAGCAAACGTGAACCTGCGGAGGTGCACTGATGAGCGAGATTATCCGCCGCGACCCGCGCGCCGAGTGGATCGCCCGTAACCGCCTGCACCCGCTGCATGCGGCCATGCAGGTGCAGCAAGCGTCGTGGATGGGCCCCCAGGGCGTCATCCGCAAGAACCCCCATGCGGTCGGCTTCGTCGGCCCCAACGGCATCAAGCGCATCGACCGCAGCGGCGCCCAGCAGGGCGGTACGGTCGGCAAGCGCAGCGCGGCGGCCGAGGTGCAGTTGCCGCTGCACCAGGTGCTGGCGCCGGCGTTCTACATTGCCGTGGTCCCGGACATGGTCGGCGGCCGCCTGAGCAGCCACGACCGCGACCTGCTCGGCCTGGCCCACAGCCTGGCCGGCAGCGACGGCGCGGTACTGGCCGTGGTGTTCGGCGAGCACAAGGAAAGCAACTTCGGCAGCAATGGCGTCGATCGCCTGCTGCTGATCGACGGCGACGAGTTCCAGGGTTATGCACCGGAGCAACGGATCCAGGGCCTGCGGGCTGTGGATAACCAGTTTTCCCCGCGCCACTGGCTGCTGCCGGACAGCCGCAGCGGTGGCGGCGAACTGGGCCGGCGCTTTGCCGCGGCCCTCGGCGAACGCCCGGCGACCCGGGTCTGGCAGGTCAAGGACGGGCTCTCCAGCGGCCGTGCCGGTGCCGGCCAGCAAGACCTGGTGCGCAACCTGCCGCGGCTGATCCTGGCCGCCGCCGAATGCGCCGAGCCGGTCAGCGAAACCCGCCACGAAGCCCTGCCGGTGGAGTTGTCCACAGGCGTGGCGCGCAGTCTGTCGCGGATCGAGGATCTCGGCCCGGTGGCCGTGGACCCGGCCGCCATTGCCATGGCCGAGGCCGAGTTCATCGTTTCCGGCGGCAACGGGGTCAAGGACTGGGACCTGTTCCACCGTGCCACCGCAGCCCTCGGCGCCACCGAAGGCGCGTCGCGGGTGGCGGTGGACGACGGCTTCATGCCGCGTAACCGCCAGGTCGGCGCCACCGGTACCTGGGTCACCGCGCGAGTCTATGTGGCGGTGGGGATTTCCGGGGCGATCCAGCACCTGCAAGGCATCGGCGCCTGCGACAAGGTGGTGGCGATCAACATGGACCCGGGCTGCGACATGATCAAACGCGCCGATCTTTCGGTGATCGGCGACAGCGCGGCAATCCTGCAAGCGCTGATTGAGGCTGTGGACAACTATCGCAACGGCGCCCGGCGCGACGCGGCATAAAGGCAGGGGACGGTTATGAACACGAAGGTCATCAGCCTGGTTTCGGTCGGCGCCCACCCCACTTCGGGGCGCAGCCGCCGGGCCGAACAGGACGCCCGCGCGGTGGAACTGGGCCTGCAGCTGGCCGGCGACGGCCTGCAGGTGCTGCATGCCGGCGACCCGCACGAGGAAGCCCTGCGTGCCTACCTGGGCATGGGCCTGGCCCGCCTGGAGGTGCTGGAACAGCCGGCCGGTGCCGATGTGCTCGGGCCGCTGGGCGATTACCTGCGCGATGCTGGCGCGCAACTGGTGCTCACCGGCAGCCAGGCGGAAACCGGCGAAGGCTCGGGGATGCTGCCCTACCTGCTGGCCGAGCGCCTTGGCTGGCCGCTGGTGGTGGGGCTGGCCGAAGTGGAGTCCATCGACAACGGCACCGCCCAGGTCTTGCAGGCCCTGCCGCGCGGCCAGCGGCGACGCCTGAAGGTGCGCCTGCCGTTTCTTGCCTCTGTGGATAACGCCGCACCCAAGCCGCGGCAGAGTGCCTTCGGCCCGGCGCGGCGGGGTGTGCTGGCGGCCCACGAGGTGGAAATCGTCGACGACGAACTGTTCGCCAGTGCCGAGCTGCTGCCGGCCAAGCCACGGCCCAAGCGGCTCAAGGTGATCAAGGCGAAGAGCGGCGCCGACCGCATGAAGGCGGCCACGGCCAAGGCCAGCGGCGGTGGCGGGCAGGTGCTCAAGGATGTCAGTCCGCAGGCCGGAGCCGAGGCGATTATCAAGCTGCTGGTGGAGGAGGGGGTGTTGCGCTGAGGCTTGTGCACAGAGTCTGTTGGCCGTTCTGTGGATAAAGTGTTTGTTGCCTTCCGAAAGCCTTGCCCTGCAAGGCTTTCGCGCATTTGGTCAAATTTCGTACAGGGTTTTCCCGCGGCTTTTCCCCGGCTGCAGCAACCTTTGATCAGACAGTTGCCCACAATCCTTGTTGGTGGCTTTGTGGATAAGCTGTAGCGACGTCTATTAAATCTTTTTAAAACAATGACTTGGTCGTGCTGATCAATTATTGATCAAGTGCATTGAATTTCTCCGCAAAGCGTCGCAAAAGCCAGCTGCAACAGTGGCTTGACGGGTTTATCCACAACTACTTTCCGGCTCCTTCGAGTTGCACACAAAGTCTGTTGGCCTTTGTGTGGATAAGATGTTCACCAGATGTTCGTCAGTGGCTGGAGGCCTTGTATTCAAAGGCTTAGGCTTTATTGGTCAAAAAATAACCATCAGCGGAATCCGGCGGTGAAGGCGAGGCCGACAAGTTGTCCACAAGGATTGCCCACAATTACTGTGGGTGGCCTTGTGGATAAAATGTTTGCCAAGCGCTACAGGCCCAGCAATTACGGGGCTTGCGCAGAGTTGATCAGAAAACGTACTGCAACCAGGGTGTGAGCGCTACCTGATAGATCTGCCAAGTAGTGGGGCGGTTGCCTGCGGGGTTAAGGTGGCCAGAGGACCACCTGCTCGCGAGGTTCACCATGTCCAAGCCGCTCCTTGTATCGCCTGACCCGCAGGACGCGGCTAGCGCCGGACCTGAACAGTCAGGGCCAGGGGGCGCACGCAGTGCCAGTACCCGCCTGGCGTTCAATGGCCAGTTTCTCGAGCACTGGGGTTGCTACCCGTTGGGTGGCGGCCACCGCTTCTACAGCCCGATCCTGATGCTGTTCCGCAGCCCGGACGGCCTCAGCCCGTTCGGGCGGGGCGGGATCAACGCCTATGCCTATTGCTCGGGAGACCCGGTCAATGCCGTGGACCCCACCGGGCGTTCGGCGGAAGAGGTGATGACGCGCTACATCCTGCCGGGTCTGACCATCCTGTCCAATTTCTTTCTGTTCCGCGTGGCAGTTGGTGTTGTTCGCAATCCCAATTCGAGCAGCGCAGCGGTCAAGGCCAGCTATTTCAGCGGGGTGGGCGCATTGGTGGGGGCGTATGGCGGGGTCGAAAGGATACTGGGCAACCAGGAAGCGATGTACATCGCCGGGATCGGCACGGCGGTGTCGATCATCGGTTCCGCCAGGCGCCTTCGGGTCACCCGCAATGCGGAACAGAAAGGTTGGGCGGACCTGGCACAAAAAGACGCCGCAGCCGCTTCGGCAAGAAAGTCCAACGCCGCGGCGCTCGAGTCCCGCTCCGGGCGCGCGTCCAGTGCCTCGGCCACGGAGCTCCCGGATACCCGGCCTGGCACCCCGGCGCCGATCCAGATGGCACCGCCCTTGTTGTCCCTCAAGACCCGACTCGCGTCGCCTGCCTCGGCCCCGGCTTCGTTGTCGAGGTCGATACCTGCGACGCCGGACTTCCGCGCGCTGCGGCAGGGGGGCAAGCAGCGGGCCAGCGTCCAGCAGATGGTGGGCCTGCACCAGATACGCCGGGGGTCGAGTACCAGGTGACTGCCTTGTAGCGGCGTTTTCCAACCTCTTCATAGGGTGATCTGTATGTGTAGCGCGAAGACTTCCTCGAACCACGTCACCCTGCTCGCCACCAATCCCGGCCAGAGCGTTCTGGCGGAGGTGGGCGAGGCACGGGTCAAGCCGTTGGCCTACACCGCCTATGGCGTGCAGAGCGGCGAGCAATCCGCCGGGTCGCACCTGGGCTTCAACGGCCAGCTCAGGGAACGGCCGCTGGGCTGGTACCACCTCGGCCACGGGCGGCGGATCTACAGCCCGGTGCTGATGCATTTTTTCAGCCCGGATACCTTGAGTCCGTTCGAGGATGGCGGGCTCAATCCCTACGGCTATTGCGTGGGTGACCCGATCAACCTTGGTGACCCTACTGGCCAGGCGCCCGATTTCCTTCAAACCCTGAGCCTGGCCGCCGCTGGGCTCGGGTTGTTCGCGGGGTTCTTCACATTCGCCGCTCCCAAGCTCCTGGCCTGGGGTGCCAAGCACAGCAACCGGGTGCAAAAATTTGTCGACAGCAACCCAGGCATGGCCACTGCACCGGGGGGGCTGGATGCGGTGAATACTGGCATTGGCTCGGCAAGTGCGGTGCTGGGAGGAGTGGGGACGATTTTGAACATGCAGGAAGAGCCAATGGCTGGCTCGTCGGAAGTGATGAAAGCGGGTCTCGCCCTGGGGATGACCTCGGCGGTCTTCAAGATCGGACTCTGGGGTGTGCCAACGACCTACTCGGACGGCTCCAGATGGCGCAGCATGGGGGTAATGTTTCACGGCAGGAAAAAGATCGAGAACGCGGAGATGACTCAGCGGGCTCTGGCGGCTCAGACGGCGCGGTCGCCGACGCCTTCGTCGACCAGATCCTCGTCGCCGACACTTGGTCCCAGTGCTTCCGGCCGCAGATCGTCCTCCTCCAGCTCGGACAGTTTTCACTCAGCGTCCAGTGCACCCAGCTTCTACTCACTGAGTTCGCAGGGATCGCCACTGCCTCCACGCAGTAAATGGGGGCAGGTATTCCAAGACCCAGGGCGGTCCAGCCCTCCCCGCACAATGGCGCACCAGATGCGATTGAGGAGTTTGAGGGACCGAGGCCGATTGAACTGACAACAATGCCACGCACAAAAAAGCGGACCTGACATCCCTGTCAGGCCCGCCCTCGTCACCTCGTTCGTTGCAGCCCCTTACTGCGCCGAAACATCCTTCAGATAAGGCGCCGGCTCCGCCCCGAGGTTGTTCAGCACCCGCTGGCTATACCAGTCGATGAAGTTGACCACGCCGAACTCGTAGGTCTTCGAGTACGGGCCTGGCTGGTAGGCGGTGGAGTTGATGCCGCGCTGGTTTTCCTCGGCCAGGCGACGGTCCTGGTCGTTGGTGGCGTCCCACACTTCACGCATGCGCTGCGGGTCGTAGTCGACGCCTTCGACCGCGTCCTTGCGCACCAGCCACTTGGTGGTGACCTTGGTTTCCTGGGCGCTGATCGGCCATACGGTGAAGACGATCATGTGGTCGCCCATGCAGTGGTTCCACGAGTGCGGCAGGTGGAGGATGCGCATCGAGCCGAGGTCGGGGTTCTGGATCCGGCCCATCAGCTTCGAGCACGCCTGCTTGCCGTCCATGGTCATGGACACGGTGCCCTTGAGCAGCGGCATGCGCACGATGCGGTTACGCAGGCCGTGGCTCTTGTGCAGGTAAGGGATCTTCTCGGCGTCCCAGGCAGCGGCGGAGGCGGCCACATGGTCCTTGAACGACTGGGTCGCCCGCGGATCGTTGGTGTCGTCCCACTCCAGCAGGGTGTTGAGCAGTTCCGGGTGCGAACCGCTGCAGTGGTAGCACTCGCGGTTGTTTTCCAGCACCAGCTTCCAGTTGGCCTTTTCCATCAGGGTGGTCTGCACGGCCACCTTGGTGTTTTCCATGTCGTACGGTTCCATGTAGTGCGCCAGGGTGGCGAGGAACTCGTCGATGGCCGGCGGATTCTGCGCCAGGCTGATGAAGATGTAGCCGCCGGCGACCTTCACGTGCACCGGCTTGAGGCCGTACTGCTTCATGTCGAAGTCGGCGCCCATCTCGGTGCCGGCGAACAGCAGGCGGCCGTCCAGCTCGTAGGTCCACTGGTGGTACGGGCAGACCAGCTTGGCCACCTTGCCCTTGTCGCTGGTGCACAGGCGTGAACCACGGTGACGGCAGACGTTGTGGAAGGCATGCACCTGGCCCTCGGCCCCGCGCACCACCATGATCGGGTTCTTGCCGATCTCCAGGGTGAGGAAGTTGCCCTTGGCCGGGATCTCGCAGGTCATGCCGGCGATCAGCCATTCCTTGTGGAAGATTTCTTCCATGTCGATCTGGAACAGACGTTCATCGGTGTAGAACGGCTGCGGCAGCGAGAAGGTGCGCTCGCGGTTCTGCAGCATCTCGGCGGTGGCCTTGCGTGCGGGTTCGAGCGGGTCGCCCAGGCTCAGGGTAGTGGTGTCCATCGTGCGTTTCCTCATGGCCTCTGGCGGCCGGCGAAAGTGGCTAATCGTTGTTATGCGACGCAAGGCATTTCTGCAGGGATCATTTGCGACGGAGTGTGCGATTGCCGGCGACGCGAACCATATCCATGGGCGACATGATCTAATCCGTTTCCGACGCGCCAGCCCTTGCCGTCAGGGGCTGGTCGCGATAAGCACGCCGATGTCGTGAATGGGTAAGTGCGGCGCCCACGGCTTGCGCATTATCGTCGCCATGAGGCCGCCGTCGGCCGTGGAGAAAAAGAACATGTCCAACACCTTTCTCAATCCGGTAAGCACCCAGACCTGGGCCAACGGCCGCCATATCGTGCGTTGCGTCAAGGTCATCCAGGAAACCTGGGACGTGCGCACCTTCTGCTTCATGGCCGACCAGCCGATCATGTTCTTCTTCAAGCCGGGCCAGTTCGTCACCCTGGAGCTGGAGATCGAAGGCCAGCCGGTGATGCGTTCGTACACCATTTCCAGCGCGCCGTCGGTGCCCTACAGCTTCTCGGTGACGATCAAGCGCGTGCCGGGCGGCAAGGTCTCCAACTATCTGCACGACACCCTGCACGAAGGCCAGGAGCTGGCAGTGCACGGGCCGGTCGGGCTGTTCAACGCCATCGACTTCCCCAGCCCCAAGGTCCTGTACCTCAGCGGCGGCGTCGGCATTACCCCGGTGATGTCCATGGCCCGCTGGTTCTACGACACCAACGGCAATGTCGACATGGTCTTCGTGCACAGCGCGCGTTCGCCGAAGGACATCATCTACCACCGCGAGCTGGAGCACATGGCCTCGCGGATCCCCAACTTCAGCCTGCACATCATTTGCGAGAAGCATGGCCTCGGCGAGCCCTGGGCCGGCTATCGCGGCTACCTCAACCACAAGCTGCTGGAGCTGATGGCCCCGGACTTCATGGAGCGGGAAATCTTCTGCTGCGGCCCGACCCCCTACATGACTGCGGTCAAGCGCCTGCTCGAAGCGGCCGGCTACGACATGAGCCGTTATCACGAGGAGTCGTTCGGCGCGACGCCGCCGGAGGCCAAGGCTGACGCGGTGGAGCATGCCGAGCAGGCGGCGGAAGCGGCGGAAGAGATCAGCCCCAGCGACCTGCACCTGGTGGAGTTCACCGCCACCGGCAAGAGCAGCCGCATCGCTCCCGGCGAGACCGTGCATGCTGCTGCGGCGAAGGTCGGCCTGATGATTCCCAAGGCCTGCGGCATGGGTATCTGCGGTACCTGCAAGGTGCTCAAGCTGGGCGGCGAGGTGGAGATGGAGCACAACGGCGGGATCACCGACGAGGACGTTGCCGAGGGTTACATCCTGTCGTGCTGCAGCGTGCCGAAGGGGGATGTGCGGATCGAGTATTGAAGTTCAGTACAGCGCGATGCGCTGACTGTTGCACAGCACTACCAGCAGCATGAAACCCGCCAGCGTCAGCAGGCGGGTTTTGTTTTTCAGCGGTGCGCCGGACGCCGCGAGCAACTGGGCATGGCAATGCACGGCCATGGCGCCGACCATGGCCAGGGTGAACAGCGCAACCGCCAGGGTTCCCAGTCCAAAGAAGAAGCGCTCTCCCAACAGCCGCAGGCTGACCACGCTGTCCACGGCCGGAATGGCCGACGCCATCAATGCTCCCAGCGACATCAGCCACAGCGCCGGCAGGGTGATGCCGGTGTAGCTCGCCCCGCTTCTGCCGGCCAGGGGTGTCAGGCCGATCTGCCAGAGCGCCGCGAGCAGCGCGAGCAGGCCGAACGCCGACCAGGAAAAGCTCAACTGGCGTTGTGCCGTATCCATCTCCAGCGACCACCACGCGCCCAGCGTCAGCAGGCCGAAGGCAATCGCCAGCACAGGCGCGAGCAGCGCTTGCAGGCGATGCAGCAGGGGCGGACCGACCAGAGCCAGCAGGGCGGCGAGCAGCAGTGCCATGACCTGCCAGTTCAGTGCCGTCCCGGGCAACAGATGGATTGCCACCCGACCCAGGACATCCAGGTGCAGCACATGGATCAGCACGGCGATTGGCAGGGTCAGCCTGCTGGCAGGCGCCGAGCGAAGCAACGCGGGCAGCAGGCTGGCGAGCAGCACGGCGGGGAAGATCGCCAGCAGCGATTGCAGGAAGGTCAGGCCTTGCAGTGGCCCGAGGAAGCCAATTGCCAGCGGGGCGGGCAGGAAGTTGCTGGTGAACCAGAAGGCGGTGGGCTGGCGGGGTTGATCACGCATGGCGGGTTCGGCGTTCTCGGGGCGTTTTCGAGGGCGCGAGGGTAGGGCAAGGGAAAGCTCTTTGCCGGGGGGAAATGATTCAAAACGTGCGGGGGAAACAGGCGGGGATCAGGGCGTTATTGCCGGTTTCGCGGGGGAAATGGCGGGATTTGTAGGAATGGGGCCCGAGCCATGTAGGTAGAAGCTGGTGGGCGCTCAGGTTTGTGGGGAATTCCTGATGTCGCTGTCGATATTGAGGCCGCCATCGCTGGCAATGCCAGCTCCCACAGGTATCGCGTGTACCGCTGAACCTTGTGGGAGCCGGCGTTGCCGGCGATGAGGCCATCAGCCTCGACAGATCAGTCCGAAAAAATAGGTAGATACCTATGCAGCGATGAGGCCCGGTCTCAGACCCTGAAGCGCCCCACCAGGCTGTTCAGGTCCACCGCCAGGCGCGACAGTTCGGCACTGGCCGCGCTGGTCTGGTGCGCACCGGTGGCCGATTGCACCGACAGGTCGTTGATGTTGACCAGGTTGCGGTCCACTTCACGGGCCACCTGGGCCTGTTCCTCGGCGGCGCTGGCGATCACCAGGTTGCGTTCGTTGATCTGCGCCACCGCGCCGGTGATGGTGTCCAGCGCACTGCCGGCGCCACGGGCGATGTTCAGGGTCGATTCGGCGCGCTCGGTGCTGTTGCGCATCGAGCTGACCGCCTGTTCGGTACCGCCCTGGATGCTGTTGACCATGCGCTCGATTTCCGCGGTGGACTGCTGGGTACGGTGCGCCAGCGCCCGTACTTCATCGGCCACCACGGCGAAACCACGGCCCGCCTCGCCGGCCCGGGCCGCTTCGATGGCGGCGTTGAGGGCGAGCAGGTTGGTCTGGTCGGCCAGGCCGCGGATCACGTCCAGCACCTTGCCGATATCACGGGACTGTTCGGCCAGGTTGCCGACCAGCACCGAGGTGCTCTGCACATCGTTGCTCATGCGCTCGATGGCACTGACGGTCTCCAGCACCAGGTCGCGGCCGTCGGTGGCCGAGCGGGTGGCTTCGGCGGAGGCCTCGGAGGTACTCACCGCGTTGCGCGCCACTTCCTCGACCGCGCTGGTCATCTCGGTGACCGCAGTGGCCGCCTGCTCGATCTCGTTGTTCTGCTGCTGCAGGCCGCGGGCGCTTTCCTCGGTGACGCTGTTCAGCTCTTCGGCCGCCGAGGCCAACTGGGTGGCGGAGCCGGAAATCTGCTGCAGGGTGTCGCGCAACTGCTCCTGCATCTTGGCCATGGCCTGTTGCAGGCGAGCGGCTTCGTCGCTGCCCTCCGGGCGGATGCTGTGGGTCAGGTTGCCGACGGCGATCTGCTCGGCCACGCCCAGCACCTCGTCGATCGGCTTGACGATGCTGCGGGTCAGGACGATGGCGCAAAGGAAGGTGAGCACCGTGGCCGCGACCAGCAGGGCGATGACCAGGGTGAAGGCGGTGGAATATTGATCGGCAGCCGCCAGGTTGATGTCGCGGGTCTGCTCGGTGTTGATCTTCACCAGCTTGTCCAGCGCTGCGGTGGTCTGTTCCATGGTCTGCAGCAGGTCGCGGTTGATCATCTCGCGGATGGCCGGCAGGTCATTGGCCTGGGAGAACTGCACCAGGCGCGATTCGAGCTGGCGGTACTGGCCGAGCACCTGGACGAACTGGTTGTACACCGCCTTCTCTTCGTCACTGGCGATCAGCGGCTCGTAGACCTTGCGCGCAGCGTCGATCTGCGCGTTGCGCTCGTTCAGCTGGCTGTAGGTGTTCTGCACCACGTCGGCTTCGCGGTTGATCATCAGGCGATAGGACAGGGTGCGCAGGCGCAGGGTCAGCAGGTTGATCTGGTCGAGGGCCTTGATGCTGGGCACCGTGACCTGCTCGATGTCTTCGCCGGCCTCGCGGATCTTGCTCATCTGGGTCAGGGAGAAGATGCCCAGCGCCAGCATCAGCGCACCGATCAGGGCAAACCCCAGCAGCGCGCGCGGGGCGATATTCATGTTGCGTAGGGACATGGTTCGGATCCGAATCAAAGAGACGCGATCCATGCGCCAGGGACTGTTTGTTTCAATTAATGTCGTCAGACGGCAGTCGGACTTGAGGGTTTGTCCGACAAAAATGCTGTGCCTTCCATCGGCTTTACCCGACCAAATGCGGGAACAAGATGACCCATATCAGGTCAATCTGCACCAACCCGGGGCTCTAATCCCGATATCTCTGGCGGGGCCTGCGAGTTTTCTTTATCGTGTGCGCCCCCCGCAACAACCCCCTCGAGAAGGCAAATCATGTTGGACAACACCCTGAGTCAACTGGAACAACTGGTCGGCGAACTGCTGCAGAAAAACCAGCAACTGGCCGAGCGCAATGCACAACTGGACGGCGAGCTGGCGCAAGCCAAGGACGAGAACGAAAGCCTGCAACTGAGCCTGATGGAACAGGAAGAGAAGTACGCCGGTACCAACGCCCGTATCCAGGCCCTGATCGAACGCGCCAGCGGTACCGTTAGCGCATGAGCCAGGACGCGAAGACGATCAATGTCGTCTCGATCATGGGCAACGACTACTCGATCAAGGCCCCGGCGGGCCAGGAGCAGGTACTTGCCGATGCGGTGCGGATGCTCAAGGCATCCCTGGCCGACACCAAGCGCAGCTATCCGTCGCTGATTGGCGACAAATTGCTGGTCCTGGCGGCCCTGAACCTCTGTTCGCAGCAGATCGCGCTGCAGCAGGCGCACCAGCAAACCCTCGACCGTTATCAAGAGCAAGTCAGCGCCACGGTCGAAGCGATCAGCCAGGCGATCGATAACGCCTGATTTCCACTGATTCAGCAGTTCCCTGTGGGAGCGGCTTCAGCCGCGATTGCGGTGGTGAATTCACCAACGTCATCGCGGCTAACAGCCGCTCCTACAGGGTCCGCGTAACGCCTTCCTTTTCTGCTTTTTCTCCTGACCACACTTTTTGTCAGGGATATTGTCGTGCCCGGCTGGAAATATCGTATACCAATGATGTATACAATTGGCCTGTCCTTTGCAGTACAGGTTTTTATTTCTCCGAGGAACACCCATGCACTTCTGGCGGCGCAGTATCCAATGGCAATTGATCGCGAGCATGGGCGCAGCCCTGTTGGTGAGCATTCTGATCGTGGTCGGCATCTATACCGTGGCGGTCAATCGCCTCACCGAGCGTTACCTGGTGAATACGGCGCTGCCGGCCAGCATTGAGGCGATTCGTAACGACATCGAGCGCATGCTCACCCGGCCGCTGACCGCCGCCGCCGACATCGCCCGCAACCCGATGCTGCGCGACTGGCTGGCCGCCGGCGAAGACCCGGCCCAGGCCCCGGCCATCGTCGAATACCTGGAAGCCATGCGCGAACAGAACAAGGCCTTCACCTCGGTGTATGCCTCGACCCTGACCAACCACTACTACAACGAGAAAGGCCTGGACCGTACCCTGAGCCGCAGCAACCCGGTGGACAAGTGGTTCTACGGCTTCGTCGACAGTGGCGACCCGCGCATGCTCAACATCGATACCGACACCAGCACCGGCGAGCTGGCGCTGTTCATCGACTACCGGGTGGAGAAGGACGGCAAGCTGGTGGGCGTCGGCGGCCTGGGCCTGCGCATGGCCGAGATGTCCGAGCTGATCCACAACTTCAGCTTCGGCGAGCGCGGGCGGGTGATGCTGGTGCGCAACGATGGCCTGATCCAGGTCCATCCGCAGACCGAACACGGCGGCAAGCGCCAGTTGGCCGAGCAGATCGGCGAAGCGGCGGCGCAGACCATCCTGCTCAATCACGACGGTTTCGAGAACGTGCGCTTCGAGCGCGACGGCGAAACCTGGCTGGCCCTCAGCCTGCCGCTGCGTGACGTGAAATGGCGCCTGGTGGCCGAGGTGCCGGAAGCGCAGATCTATGCTCAGGTCCGCGACACCGTCTGGCTGACCAGCCTGACCGGCGCCGCCGTGGCCCTGCTGTCATTGCTGCTGGTGGTGTGGCTGGCGCGGGGCATCGTGCGGCCGCTGCGCCAGGTTACGGCGGCCCTCGGCGCGATCGGCGACGGTGGCGGTGACCTGAGCCATCGCCTCGACGAAAGCCGCCGCGACGAACTGGGCGATCTGGCCCGTGGTTTCAACCGCTTCCTCGATGGCCAGCGCCGGTTGATCGGCGAAGTCCTGCGCACCAGCCAGCAACTGGGCAAGGAGGTCAACCAGGTGATCAAGGTGGTGGTCAGCACCGCCGAGCGCTCCGGGCGGCAGCAGGAAATGACCGAGATGGTCGCCACCGCCGTCCACGAAATGGGCCTGACCGTGCAGGAAATTGCGCAGAACGCCGGCGAAGCGGCGCATGCCTCGCAGACTGCGCGGGATGAAGCCCTGGAGGCGCGGCAGGTGGTGCAGCGTTCGATCAGCCATATCGAAGGCATGTCCGGCGAGATCGGTACTGCGGCGGCGGCGGTCAGCCAGCTGGCCGAGGAAGTGGCGTCCATCGACAAGGTGCTGTCGGTGATCCGCAGCATTTCCGAGCAGACCAACCTGCTGGCGCTGAACGCGGCGATCGAGGCCGCGCGGGCCGGTGAGATGGGCCGTGGCTTTGCCGTGGTGGCGGATGAAGTGCGTACCCTGGCGCAGCGCACCCAGGTGTCCACCGGCGAGATCCAGCAGATGATCCAGCGCCTCAAGCAAGGCACCGGGGTGGCGGTGGATTCGATGCACGCCGGGCAATCGGCGACCGGTACCGGAGTGGAGTCGAGTCAGCTGACCGGCGAATCCCTGACCACCATCACCGGCCAGGTCGAGCGCATCAGCGACATGAACCTGCAGGTGGCGACCGCGACCGAGGAGCAGTCGGCGGTGACCGAAGAGATCAACCGCAATGTGCAGGGTATTTCCGATCTGGCCCGGCAGACGGCGGCGGAAGTGGAAGGATGCAGGAAGGATTGCGAGGCGTTGCAGCGGCTGGCGGATGATCTGGCGCGGCAGATGGGTGGGTTCCGGTTGTAATGGGGCGGGCGGGGGCTCGGCTGACCGTTGGCGGTCAGCCGAGCCCTGTTGGCGAAGGATCTCAGGTCGCGTTGTTGTCAATCAGTTCAGTGCCAGCCACCTGGGCGGCCTCAGCTGCGGTAAGGCGGCGGCCTTGGGTGACCCTGCCGGTCAGTTGCTGCTGGACGGTGCTGCTGTTGCCGCCATGCGGACCAGAGCCCCATGTGACTACCCGACCATCACTGGTCAGGGCGGTGAAGGCATAGATGTTTTTGTAGATAGCCCGAACGTTGTATAGCTGGCTGGCGACGGGCGCTGTATCCCCTCCAATGGAGGGTTCACCCCAAGCGACTACAGAGCCATCGCTGCAAAGGGCCGCGAATGCCGACCTGTTGCCGGTAACCTGGACAATATTCGACTTGGCCTCGACCTCCGGGGTCAATTTTCCGCCATGCGCCGGTTCACCCCAAGCCATGACTTTACCGTTGCTCAGCCGCGCGCAGAACGCTTGATCGGTGGCGGTGACCTCCACGACATTGCGCAAGTCTGCGACTTCCTTTGGCAGCAAACCACCGGCACCGGTATTGGGCCAGACCTTTACCTGGCCCGTTTCCAGCAGGATGCAGAAGCAATTGTGGGTACTGGCGTCGATCCTCAGCACATTGGTCAGATTGGCGACCTCCGTGGGCACCAGTCCTCCAGCGTCGGAACGTCCCCAGGCAATCACCTGTCTAGCGTTGCCAGTTACCCGCAGTGCGGCGAATGCGCGGGTACTGCTGGCGATCTGTTTGATGTCGTTGTACTGATCCTGTCCGGGACGCAATGTCCCCCCATAATCGAAGTGCCCCCAAGCCACCACATGCCCGCTGGCTCGCAAGGCGGCCATGGCGCTGGTCCCACCATGAAGCGATACGTAGTCCGTGTACTGCAGGACCCTTGGTGGAACCGGCACCATGTGCACGTTCGTCCCCCAGCCCTGCAGCGCACCGGCGCGCTTGCGTGCCACGAAACATGAGGCGGAATCTTTGATCTCGATAAAATCCCCGGCGATTGAAGTGGGGATACCACCGTAATGCTGGTTGCCCCAGCAGACGATACTGCCGTTACGCAGGCGGGCTGCGTAAGCGGAGCCGCTCGCGGAAAGTTCCACGACGGCATCTGTGCCCTTGATGGCGTCATTCAGCGTTCCGCCCCATTCTCCATAGCCCCAGGCCACCACGTCGACCTTGCCGTTGCCCGGCACCACCTCGTCGCGCATTACGGCAAAGGCTGCGCGGGTACCATAGCCATCGGTCCCACCGTTACCGAACACATTCGCCGGCCGGCATTCCCAGGTCTCGCTGCGACTGCGCACATAGAGCTTCAGCGAAGGTTTGTCATCGAGCCACTGAGTCGCCACAGTCCACTCCGTCTCGCCTTCGTAGCGCCATTCCGCGCGCATTGGCAGTTCCGTCTGCTCGCTGATGGCACTGAGCATCCGTGGTGCTGCGATCGCGCGATGGTAGTTGGCCGCGAAGCGCGCACCCATCACCCGCAGCGGCCCGTCGTCGACTTGGGAGATAACGAAGTAGGTCACGCTGTCCGATTGCTCGATCGGCCCGCCAGCCGCGCGGGTGATGTTGTAGCTCAGGGTGAAGCTGGCCGCTTCGTTGGCCTTGATCACCTCGTAGGGCAGGGTGACTGTGACCGCATTCCCGCCCTCGCCGGTGTCGATCCAGTGGGTGACGCTGGTACTGCCGCCTTCCGCACTGCCGATGACCCGCACCACCACCTTGTCATGCTCCTCGAACTGCGCTTCGGCCGCGATGCTGACGGTGGCGCCTGCGAGTACATCGTCCGGATCAAGTTGATTGCCGTTGGCCTCGAGGATTTCCGGCAGCGGCAGGGGCACCACTTCGCGCACCACCGAGTAGGTGACCGCGTCGGAAGTCTCGTCCGGTCCGCCGTCGGCCCGCTGGATTTCGTAGCGCAGGTCGAAGGTGGTGCCTTCGTTGGCCTCGATGATCTCGTAGGGGATGGTCAGCGTGACCGCTTCACCGCCATCGCCGACGGGCACCTTGTGGGTGATGCGGGTGCTGCCGCCCTGGCCGTTGCCGATCACCTCGACGATCACCTCGTCGTTGTCGGCGAACTGCGCGCTGGCATCGATCGATACGGTGGCGCCATCGAGGACGTCCTGCGGGTCGATTTGCGCACCGTTGGCTTGGAGGATGGTCGGCAGTGGCAGTGGCACCGGTTGTTCACGGGCACCGATGCTGAACCGCGCGCTGTCGGAATAGCGATTGGCTTCACCCGGGCTTTCGACCCAGTAGGACAGCGCAATGTCCTGGCCCCGGTTCGCTTCGACCAGCGTGCGGTTCATGCTGAAGAGTACGTCGTAGCCGACCATCGGTTCGCTGATCGGCATGTAGTCGTCATGGTCCGGGCCATCGGCGGCATTCCACAGCAGGTGCACGGTCTGGTCTTCGTGCATGTCGGGCCAGTGCGGTATGACGATTTCCAGTTGCTCCAGCAGATCGTCGGGATCGAGTACGCCATCGACTGCGGGCGGGAGGGTTCGTGGTGCCGGCAGCTCGAAGCCGGCCTCTCCCACCTGCAAGAGCAGATGATCGGATTCGAGCTCGGTACCGCTGCTGTCCTTGTGCAACCGGTAGTAGACCCTGACCCTGCCACCGTCCAGCGGTGCGATGAACGCGCCATCGATCTCGAACAGCATGGGCTGTCCTGCGCCACCACCACTGACGCCACGTTGATCTTCCTTCAGCAACGGGGTGCCGTTGGCGAGGGTGCCCAGCCAGGTGAGGTACACGGTGTCGCCGGCCTCGAGAGCGTCTCCCGGGATGATTACCGTGGTGGTGGCCAGGGCGGGATCGAGGGTGTCGCCGACGGCGTCGCTGACCTCGGGTTTGGGCAAGCGCTGCTCGACGCCGAGGAAGGTGGCGAAGCTGCGCTTGGAGACGCCGATGGGGCTGCCGGCGCGGCTCACGGTGTACGAGGCGACGGCACGGCCGAGACCCAATTCTTTTACGTCAGCATTGGGAATGATGAAGTCCAGGCGTGATGGCACCCGCGATACCGTCTGTTCTTCGGGTTCGACGGTAATGGGCAGGCCCTGGGCGGTGGTGCCGACCCACTTCAAGGCCACGACATCGCCCACCAGCAGTTCACCCGAGCGTTCGGCGTAGACTTCGACCATCAGGTCATCATCGCCCAGCAGGTCGAGGTCGATCAGGTCCGGCGGTACCGCTGCAGGGTCGGGGTTGACGATGACTGGTGCTTCGAACAGCCCCTCGCCTACCTCGACGATGAGGTAGGTACGCATCGACCATTCACTGGACTGGTTGTGAACCTCGTCCACCACCCTGTAGACCAGCACCAGTTCGTCGCTGTCGCCGGCGGCGAGGATGGTCGCCTCGGTCACCAGGAACTCCACCGACGCCGCATCGACCTCCGCCTGGGTCACTTCGTGATTGAGCTGTTCGCCGCCCCAGCTCAGGGTGATGGTGTCGAACACGCGCATGTTGGGGTAACCGGGGACGGTCACCTTTACGCCGTTTTTTGCCGCTTCCTCGTCGATGATGCCGCTCGGTGGCAACTCGGGCTCTGGCGGCAGCAGGTTCTGGTGGCCAGGGGCGTCGGGCTCGGGGTCGGTACCGCCGGGGAACAGGGTGCGCACCAGAATGCCGAGGGGCGTGGACTCTTCGCTGTTGCCGCTTCCGGCCCGGGTGACGCTGTAGTGCAGGTCATGGACGCCTTCCGGAACGCGGTTGGCGCGGACGAACATGGCGAAGGGCCGGCCGATGTTCGTCGGTGGCAGCAGGCCAGTGGCGACAGGCACGCCGCTATCGCCCCAGAACACCTCGATCGAGTCGTTTTCCTGCATGTTGACGTAGGTGGGAATGCTGATCACCAGGCCTGAGGTGTTGACGTTGATCAGGTGGTGATTGACCCCTCCGTAGGCGCCTTCAGTTTGTACAGGGCGGATAATGCCGGGGATCTCGACGGGGTCGAGCATCAGGATTTCCGAGGCGTCTTCGTTGTGGGTCATGGCGGTCTCCAGGACATGTCCAGTCCGTAGGGGATGTCGGTAGACCGATTGAAGAGCGCGCAAGCGAGGCGGCGCAACTGACAGAAATATCAGGTACATGCCGCCTGGCTGGGGGGTATGCAGAAGAATCAGGTACTTGCAGGCAGCGCCTGGACAGGCCGTTCGTCGGGGATGCCGATGCTGCTATCGCTGTGGTTCGGATTCTATGGTGGCAGGCAAGCAGATTGATGTTGTGACTGCTGGCCTCATCGTCGCATGGGTATCTACACATCTCTATCAGGTACAACACGGACCTTGTGGGAGCGGCT
>NZ_JBMDIJ010000069.1:0-32838 GCF_057808595.1 Pseudomonas sp. FG98
GGAGCCGGCGTTGCCGGCGATGCGCCGCGCGGGCGGCGCTCGATCTCAAGGGCGCTGGAGAAGCCATGACAAGCACCTGGCAGCCCTGATTCGATCTACTGACGGGCCTTCTCAGCTCTGAAGATGTGCAGATACCCATGCCTTCACTCCCCAGCCCCCCCAATACTGCTCTGCGACAAATACCGCTCCAGCGTCTCGTTCTGCACCGGTGCCGAACCATCCCCCGCCACCTGCCACAACTTGCGCTCGATCCCCTGCGCCAGCAAATGCCCCACCGCCGCTTCGATCGCCGAGAGCACGCACAACTGCGCCGGCTCGTTGGTGGTGTAGCCCACCTCCGCTTCCAGCAGTTTCTTGAATTCGATGAACTTGAACACGCCGGCACTGCGACCGACCGAGTAGATGGTCTTGCTGGTCATGACATTGGCCAGCACCTGCCCGCTACGCACGTCCACCGCGCGAAGGTTGACCGAGACCTGGTCGACCCGATATTCGCGGGAGATATCGATCCCCAGGTAGCGCGCCCCTTCACCGCCGCTGCGCACGTTGGTGTCGTAGGCGATGATGCCGCCTTCGAGCATGAGGTTGGCCGCCTGCAGCGGCGGCAGTTCGCCCTGGATGTTGATCGGGGTGTTGGCCTTTTTCTGCGAGGCGCGGATGATCTTGCGCTCGGTCAGCAGGTTTTGCAGGCCCTCGCGCTCCAGCACCACGAACCAGCCACTGGCCTGCAGGGCGTCCATCAGCATGCTCGCGGCGCCCTGGGTCACGCTGGTGGAAAACGAACTGGCCGGGGTCGGCTTGTACTGCCCGGTCTGGTCGCGGAAGCCGTACACCACCGCCATCAGCCGCCCTTTGGGCCGCGGCATCTTGAGCAGGTCGTAGTAGGTCGACGCCCGCGGTGTCAGGGTCGGCGACTCGGAGTCCTGCTCGGCCGGTACGGTGTCACGCAGGCCACAGCCCTGCAATGCAGCCACAAGCAGCCCCAGCATCAGTAGCTTTTTCATGTCCTTTCTCCCCTTCACCCCATGGCCCGGTCAGGGCGCGAGGCCATTGACCTGGATTTCCGAGATTTCACCGGTCGCCCGGTCGGTGACGACGATGCTCAGGGCGCCGGAGTCATCGACCACGTCGACGATGAAGGCATCGGTGGACAGGCTGCCGCTGTTGCCGGTCGAGATGTTGTCCAGCAGTTGCCCGAGCAGCCGCGATTGCAACTGTGCCGAGAACCGCTCCAGCGCCGAGGTCCCGGTCGTGGTGGTACGTGACTTGAGGTCGGGATCGTCGTAGTCGTTCTGCGACTGGGCGTTGTTGAGCAACCAGGTGCCATTCAGCGGGTTGCCGCCAAACGACGGGTTGATCGGCGTGTAGACCAGTTCGGTGGCCTGGACCAGGCCGCAGCTGCCCAGGCCTGCCAGCAGCAGGCAGAGGCGCCGGGTACGGATGTTGTTGTTCATAGTTCGTCCCTCTCGAGGTCCGTGGTGTCTTGCAACAAGGTTTCCAGCTTGCGCTGAACGATCTGCGCGCGAACCCAGTCGGCGGCCGCGTAGGCCTCGTCCTTGAGCTCCGTGGTGTTGGGCGCAAGGAAGCGTCGGTACACCATGCGCTGCTGATATTCGACGGTCACCAGGCTGCCCCAGCGCGCCGAGGGCCGCTCCCGCACCACCAGGTTGAAGTCCATCGGGCTGGTCGCCCGCAGGCGTTCGCTGAAGGCGTAATAGAAGTCGTGGCCGATATGGGAAATGGTGTCGTCGACGATAAAACCGAGCATTTCCTCATCCGCCCGCGCCGCCGCGAACGGCAGCAACAGGGCCAGGACCAGGGCGGCCAACGCTTGACGGTTCATGGCTGGGCCTTCTTCGCGCGGTTGGAGGCGCCTTCGAGAAAGGCCTTTTCAGCGACGAACTGCCAGTCGCTGTAGCGGCCCATGCCGTTGAAGTCCGACCACTGACTGGGAAAGTCCGCCTGCTTGAGCGGGGTCTGGCTGGAAGAACTGGCAATACCGGTGATGCGCCCGTCGAAACCGCGCTGCAAGGTCCATTCGCCACCGCCGACCGGGTCCGGGTAGAGCTGGCGGATATGGTGCCGGGCCGAAGGGAAACGTTCGTCCTGCAACAGGTCTTCAAGGCTTTTCGGGTACTGCGCCAGGCCCGGCGAGGCGCGGTAGTAGCTGCGCAGCGCCTGGGCGTACTGGGTGCCGACCCAGAGCAACTGGCGCTCGCGATCACGCCGGGAGATGGTCGACCACAGCTCGCCGGCACCGGCCAGGGCGATGCTCATCAACACGATCAGGCACAGAACGCCCAGGTAGGTGAAACCGCCCTGGCGCGCCGCATTACCACTCGGAATAGAGGCTGCCATCACGCGCCCTCCCGCTGGCTCCGCTCTTGATGTCCGCCACGCCGCCAGCGACCCCTTCGGGCGGCGCGACCAGCACCCAGGCGTCCTTGCGCTGCGCGATGGGGTCCATCGGCGCATTGCGCAGGTAGCGCTGTTCCACCAGTTGCTCCAGGGATTCGGGGTAGTGCCCGGTATCACCGTAGTAGTGATCGAGGGCTTCGCGCATGGCCGACAGGCTCTGGCGCAAGGTGGTTTCCCGGGAGGCTTCGAGGCTGTCGAAGTAGCGCGGCAAGGCGATGGTCATCAAGGTGGCGATGATCGCCATGACCACCATCAATTCCAGCAGGGTGAAGCCTTTTTCCCGGCGCATAAGCTCACCACTCCCGGTACGCGATGCCGTTGAGCCCTTTGCCCCGGGCCTTGGAGTAGACGTCGAAGACGTCCTGCCCTTCACGCGGGCTGTCGCTGGGGCTGTCATAGGCGCGCAGGCCCCAGCCACCCTGGTCGTCGGCCTTGGCGCTGGTCAGCGGGTCATGGGGCACGCGGCGCAGGAAGTAGAACTTGGCCCCCTTGGCGCTGCGCACGTCGCGCACGCCGTCCACCAGTACCTGCAGGTTCGGCGGATAACCGCTGCTGTTCAGCGACTTCTCGATATAGCCGGCATCGAAGGCACGCTTGTAGGCATCGATGGCATCGCGGATCTGGTACAGCGCGCTGCGCAGCTCCTGCTCCTTGCCGCGGCGCACCACGGTTTCGGTCAGCGGTGCGGCCAAACCGGCGAGCAGGCCGATCAAGGCCAGGGTCACCACCACTTCGATCAGGGTGAAGCCCTGTTGGGTGGAGCGTTGCGCGACGGCGTTCATGTTCAAGGCTTCCCGACGACGACAGAGGTGGTCACCGCGACCGGATCGGCCGGGTCGATAGCACGGCTCGCCGTGCCCAGCTCGCGATTCGGTGCCTGGATATGCAGGCTGGTTTCCGTGCCGGTGGGGAATTCCATGTCCGACGGGCTCTGGTACGGCAGGTTGCGCACGATGCGCGGGGTGATGGAGAGCACCAGCTCGGACTTGCCCACGGTGTCCTTGTTGCTGCCGAACAGCCGGCCCAGCCCAGGAATATCGCCAAGGCCGGGAATCTTGTTGCCGGTGGCGCCATGGTCGTTGCGCACCAGGCCGGCGAGGATCTGGGTTTCACCGTCATGCAGGCGCAGGGTGGTCTGGGCATTGCGGGTGTCGACCTGGACCGGGATGGTGCCCTGGCGGGTCGGCTCCAGCGGCGTGGCATTACTGACTTCCAGGGCGACCTTGATCGCCACTTCGTTGTTCAGATGCACCACCGGCTGGACTTCGAGCTTCAAGCCGACATCCAGGTAGGTGACGCTTTCAGTGATCACCGGGCCCTGGGTCGAGGGCACCGAGGTGGCACTGATGATCGGCACCCGCTGGCCGATATGGATGCGCGCCTGCTCGCGGTTGCTGACGCGGATCACCGGGCTGGCCAGGGTATTGATGTCGTTGTCCTGGGCGTTGATCTTGGCCTGGGGCGACGGCGAAATGCTGATGCGGCTGGAGTTGATGCCCTTGAGCTGGTCCAGCACGGTTACCGCGCCGCCGTCGCTGTTGAGCACGCCGAAGGTGTTCGGCCATTGCAGGCCGAGGTCGAGAATGCGCTGGCGGGCCACTTCCATCACTTCCACTTCCAGTACCACTTCCGGGTTGGACTGGTCCTGGGACTGCAAAAGCTTCTCGGCCATGCGGATCGCGTCTTCGCTGTCGCGCATGGTCAGGGTGTTGAGGCGCTCGTCGACGAACACGTCGCGGGTCTTGAGCATGGTCTTGATCATGTTCAACGCGGTGTTGGCGTCGATGCTGGTCAGGTAGAAGGTGCGCATCACCAGCTCTTGGTAATCCTTGAGCTTCTGCGGCGAGTCCGGGTAGATCAGCAGGGTGTTCTCGTTGACCACCTTCTGGTGCAGCTGATTCTGTTGCAGCAACAGGGCCACGGCGTCCTCGATGCGCACATCGCGGACGAAGATGGTGGCCTTCATGTCCGGGCGCAGGTCCTTGTCGAAGATGAAGTTCAGGCCGGCGACCTGGGACAACACCTCGAAGATGGTCTTCAGGTTGGCATCGCGAAACTCCAGGGTCACCGGCCGGTCAAGGCGCGTGCGCAGCTGCGGGTACTGCACGACATTGCGGCTCTGCACCAGGCGGATGCTGCCTTGCAGCTCCAGGGCGCCGTCGTTCTTCGGGTCCAGTTCGAGGATCTGCCTGACCTGGCGGTCGGCACCGTAGATATCGCCGCGGCGCAGGTCGCCACGGGCCAGTTCGAGCTTTTCATCCATGCTGCGCAGGTAATCGAGCTGGCGCAGGGCGTCCTGGGCACGGCGGTTGTTCGGTTCGATATTCAGCACCCGGCCGTAGGCCATGCGTGCCGGGGCGACATTGCGCAGCGCCCGCTCGCGGTCGCCTTCGGTGAGCAGCGCGGTGATCGCCTTGGCCCGGCCCATGTTCAGTGCCAGATGCAATTCCGTATCCCGAGGGTTTTCCCGCAGGCCCTCCTCGATCCGCGCCAGGCCGGCTTCGTACTGGCCGGACTCGATCAGGTCGCTGGCTTCCTTGTTGGCGACCTGTGCAGAACTGCACGCGGCGAGCGCGATGCACACGCCAAGACTCATCATCAGACGGAATCGGTTCATTGCGAGCTCCCCACGGACAGGGTCCGGGACACGTGCAGCGGCAGGTAGACGAAGCTCAGTTCCACATCGGAAATGCCCTCCACCCGCCAGTTTTCGTCGATTACGTCGCCCTTGCGCACGACGTAGAGTTTTTCGCCTTCCTGCAAAAACACCTGCAGATCACGGCTGTCATGCAGCCGGCCAACGAACTGGAACGGTACTTCCGGTGCCGTGGGCGCCTGCACCGGCGAAGTGACGCTGAGCGGTTGCTCGGTGACCGTGGCCAGGGTCGCGGCGGGCTTCCAGCTACGGCTGGAGAACAGATCAGCAACCGGGCTGAGATCACGGATCGGGGTGGCCTTGCCTGCCGCCGCCACGCGAGGCTTGGCGACTGCCGCAGGGGTTGTCGCCAAGGTGCCGGACAGCGCGTCCGGCTCCTCGGCCTGGAAGAATTCCGGGGCCCAGGCCAGTGCCGCGGCGATGCCGAAGAACGCGAGCCAGGCGGCCTTGCGTTTGCTGTTCATCACGACCTCGACAGGTAGAGGGTCATACGGATCCGCCCGGTCAGCTCGGTGTCGGCGATCTTCTTGCGCTGGAACTCGACGTCCTCCACCACCACCGCCGGCAACTGGCCGAGCAAGGCATGCAGGAAGCGGCGCAATTGCGGATAGCTGCCGCGCACCGGCAGGAGAATCTGGTAGCGCGCCAGGTGGGTCTTGGGGTCGACGCCCAAGGCGTATTCGCCACGGGCCAGGGTGATGTGCTCCTGGGCGGCCAGGGCGTAGATGCGGTCGATGGCCACCGTCGCCAGCGGCTGCGACGGCAGCTTGCTATGGAAGTCGTCGAGCTGGCGTTGCGGTACCAACGGCGCCGCCAGGCTGCCGTCTTCGACCCGGGCCAGGTACTCGCTGGCATCGCGGGTCTGTTGTTCCAGCTGTTGCAGGTCCTGCCAGGCCGGCAACAGACCGGCCACGGCGTACAGCGCCGCCACCAGCAGCAGGCCGGCACCCAGCAGGCCGGGCACGCCGAGGCCCTGGAGGTATTCGTGGACGATCAGTCTAGGGATTCGCATCGCCCATCTCCCAGGTCGCCGACAGGTTGAATTGCACCGGGTGCTCCGGCACGTTGGCGACGATTTCGTGGCTCAGCAGGGACACGTCGAACAGCTCGTCGCTGGCTTCGAGGCGCTGGTGAAAATCGAGCATGGCCTCCAGGTCACGGGCTTCGGCGCTGATCCGCACCTGGCCCTTGCGTGCATCCGGAGTGAGGGAGAGCAAGGCGATGTTGTCCCGGGGCAGGCGTTCGAGGGTGGCGAACAGACGTTCCCAGGGCCGGCGCAGCTGCTGCGACACCTTGTTCATCTCCGCCAGGTTCTGTGCCTGCTCGCGGGTTTGCGCCGGGGTCAGGCTGGCCGCTGCGGGACTGTTGCCGGTCAGCGCATGCCGGGTGCTTTGCAGGTGGCCCTGCTGTTGCCCGGTACGGCTGTCGACCAGGTAGTGGCCGACCAGGCAGGCCACCGCGAGCAGTCCTCCGGCCAGCAGCAGGCCCCAGCCCAGCGGACCGGAGCGGCGATGGGGCTGGAATTCCAGGACCAGGGCGCGCATTTCAGGCCACCGCCCGGGACATGGCGTGCAGGCTGTCGCGGCTGTCGCTGCCCGCTTCATCCAGCACCCGCACGCCCGCCACCTGCACCGGCGAGTCGAGACGCGCCGGTGCATGCAGGTAGAGATTCAAGGGCCGCTCGCTGCTGGACGCCTGCAAGTGGCTCTCGCGGGCGATCAACGCGCCGAGGGCCGCGTCGCTGTCGCTGCTGCCCACCGAACGCACCGCCGCCCAGCGCCCTGCCCTGGCCAGCAGCAGCACGCTGCGCACCGGCTCGGCGACCACGAACAACAGGTCGCCGGCGTCCAGTTGCTTGTCGAAGTGGTTGAAGGCCGCCATCAGGTACGGCTGCACCGAGCGCAGGCGCAGGCCGCGCCCGCTGGCCACGCCGCGCAGGCGTTCGAGCAAGGCACGGGGCAAGGCCGCGGCGATGCGGTCGCAACCGGCCGGCTCGGGCGACAGGGTCAGGTCCCAGGGCTGCTCCGCCGTGCCGTACAGGTCTTCGAAGCACAGCCGGGCGAACCCCAGCAGTTCGGCCGGGCGGGTGATCTGCTCGCTCCAGGGCACCAGGCAGAAGCGGCTGAAGTGCGCGGACACCACCACGCTCAACTGGGCACCGGCCGGGCAGTGTTCGCCGAGCAGGTGGTCGAGGGTGTCCAGGGCGACGCTCCAGGCCTGGAAGCCTTCGTCGATGAAACCGACACTACCCAGCCACAGGGTTTCGCTGCCCTGGCGGCGGCCCAGGCCGACGCCGCTGGCGCCGAGCACGGCGATATAACGATCAGGCGATAAACGTGACACGGTTGATCTCCTCGAGCGTGGTACGCCCTTGCTGGACCAGTTCCAGAGCCGATTCGCGCAGCAGGCGCAAACCGCGACGACAGGCCAGGGCCTTGATCTTGGCCACCGGCTGGCGCTCGACGATCATCTGCCGCAGTTCGTCGTCCAGTTGCAGCAGCTCGGCGATGGCGGTGCGCCCGCGATAGCCGCTGCCCCGGCAGTGGCCGCAGCCCTTGCCCTGGACAAAGTGGTAATGGCCGACCTGCTGCGGATCGAGGTTGGAGCGCTGCAGCTCCTCGGCATCGGGCTGGTACGGCGCGGCGCAGGTGGCGCAGACCAGGCGGATCAGGCGCTGGGCCAGCACCGCATTGAGGGCCGAAACCAGGCTGTAGGGGTCGATTTCCATCTGGGTGAAGCGGCCGATCACGTCGAACACGTTGTTGGCGTGGATGGTGGTGAACACCAGGTGCCCGGTAAGCGCCGATTGCACGGCGATCTGTGCGGTGTCGGGGTCGCGGATCTCGCCGACCATGATCTTGTCCGGGTCATGGCGCAGGATCGAGCGCAGGCCGCGGGCGAAGGTCAGGCCCTTCTTCTCGTTGACCGGGATCTGCAACACCCCCGGAAGCTGGTACTCCACCGGGTCCTCGATGGTGATGATCTTGTCCACGCCGTGGTTGATCTCGCTGATCATCGCGTACAGCGTGGTGGTCTTGCCGCTGCCGGTGGGGCCGGTGACCAGCACCATGCCGTAGGGCTCGGCGGCCAGGCGGCGCAACTGGCGCAAGGTTTCGTCGGCAAAGCCCAGGGCCTGCAGTTGCACGCCACTGACCTTGTCGGCCAGGTCCTGCTTGTCCAGCACCCGCAGCACGGCATCCTCGCCGAAGATGCTCGGCATGATCGAGACGCGGAAGTCGATCTGACGGCCGCTGATACCGATCTTGAAACGGCCGTCCTGGGGCACGCGTTTTTCGCCGATGTCCAGTTCGGCCATGACCTTGACCCGGGAAATCACCTGTTCGGCGAACTCGCTGCCCTGGACCTTGCTGATGTTGTTGAGCACGCCGTCGATCCGGTACTTGATCACCAGGCCGTTGCCGGTGGTGCCCAGGTGGATATCGCTGGCGTGCATCTTCAGCGCGTCGTACAGCGTCGAGTTGACCAGCTTGACCACCACGCTGGCGTCTTCGCTGATGCTGGTCAGGGACAGGCTTTGCAGGGTGTCGCGCTCGACCTGGGCATCGGCCTGGGTATTGAGCGACTCGACGGCATGGAAGCTTTCTTCGTGGCGGGCCAGGTAGGCCTTGAGGTCGTCGGCGTGCACCAGGTACAGCGGCGCGCCGTGCAGGCAGTCGTCGATCCAGGCCAGGCGGGCGTCGTCGAAGGGGTCGGCGAACACGCCGATCAGGCTGTCCTGGTGACGCAGGAAGATGAATTCGCGCTTCAGGCACTGGGCCAGGGTGACCCGGTCGAACACCGGGCTGGCCGTGAACAGGCTGTCGGTGTCCAGCACCGGGTAATGCAGGGTGGCGCCAAGGCAGTGGATGAACGGCATGGGCGCCAGTTCGCAGAGCACGCCAAGGGCGTCGAGCACCCGCTCGCCGGAGCTGGCGGCGCGGGAGCGGGCCTGGGCCAGTTGTTCACTGGAGAATCGGGGGGCTACGCAGTCCTGCTGTGCCGGTTCGACGGCAAGGGATAGACGGTCCATGACTTGCTCTCCAACGCCGGGGGCCTGGGGCCCGGTCGACGCGGCGAGCGCTTGCGGTCCGCCGCGTCAGTCCTTCCCGGTGAGCACCTGTTCGTCGTCTGGGGCCACGGATGCCTGGGGCTTTCGGCGATCCGACAACACCCAGCTGCCGTCGTACAACTGCAGCGGGAAGCTTTCGGTCTTGTGCTGGCGGCGTTCGACGAAGCCCTCGGAGCGCTTGGCGCTGGTGGCGGATTCACGCTCCACGCCCAGCAGGTCGAAGACGGCGCGGGCCAGTTCCGCCAGGGGGAACGGCTTGAACAGGATATGACTGACTCCCAGCTTGCGGGCCCGATCACAGACTTCCGCAGTGGGATGTCCGGTGATCAGCACGAAGTGGCATTTCCTGTCCTGGCGGACCGCATCGAGAACGTCAAAACCTTCCATATCGGGCAAGCGGTAATCGAACACCATCACGTTGGGGGCAAAACCCTCGGCTTCACCGATGGCCTCGGCGCCTTCGTGCGCTACGCGGACTTCCAGCCCTTGCGCCTGCAGGTAATCCTGGAGGTTTTGTGCAAGCAGCTGTTCGTCCTCAACAACCAGTACTTTGTTTAACAAGGCAGACTCCTTGTAACCGCAGGTCCGAATGCCGGGCCTGGTGGAGCGTGCGCCTTGAATAGGCTTGAGCACGCTTCGTGCCAGGCTGAAGGGCGGTCTGACTACCGCTGAATGTGGTTGATATTCATGGATAATTTTTTCGACCCGGGCAGCCATCCCCCAAAGCCGGGGATAGCCACGGGCACGCCCTGAAGGTTTCCCCCGATTGTGGGGAAAGCCGTTTCAGTGGTCGTCGATCCGTTCGATTCGATTGCGCGCGCGCAATTGCGCCAAAGCCTGCTGTCGAGCCTGCGTGCGCTGCTCGCGGAGAAGGTAAGTGCGAACCATTTCCAGTCCTTGTTCCTCTGAGACATCGGCTGCCTCCAAGTGGTTCTGTAAATAAATCAGATGCCATCCGGCGTCGGTGCGCAGCGGCTGGCTGATTTCCCCTGGCTGCAGGGCAAAGGCCGCCGCCTCGAACTCGGGAAACATCCGGCCCCGGGAGAAATAACCCAGGTCGCCGCCAGCGCTGGCCGAGACATCTTCCGAGCGACGGCTGGCGACACTGGCAAAGTCTTCGCCGCGGGCAATTTCCCCGCTGATCTCCTGCAAGCGTAGCCGCGCCGCTTCGACTGTGGCGGCATCTGCATCGCGCGCCACCTTGACCAGGATATGCCGGGCCTGAACCTGCTCGGGACGATTCATCTCGGCGCGGTGCTCGGCAAAGAAGGCCTGCACCGTCGGCTCATCCGGCGGGCTGACCTCGGTCAGCTCGGTGAATGCCTGTTTCGCCGCCAGTTCGCGACGGGTGTACTCGGTAAAGCCCGCCTCGTCGAACCCCGCATCCTCCAGGCGGCGGATGAACACTTCGGTGCCGCCCATGGCCTGGCGGGTCTGCTCGACCTGGGCCTTGACCACCTCGTCTGAGATCACCACGCCACGCTTGCGCGACTCCTGCCAGAGCAGTTCCCGATCGATCAAGGCGTCCAGCGCCTGGCGCCGCAGCTGCTGGTAGGCCTTGGGACTGCGGATGTTGCCCACTGCCCTGCCCTGGTCTTCGAGGTACTCGGCGAAATAGCGCTCCAGGCGAAATGCCGAGATTTCCTCGCCATTGACCCGGGCCACCACAGGCTCGTTGCTGCACAGCGCCGCGGGCGCCCACAAGGTCAGCAGGATCATCCAGCCGTTGAGTTTCATGAGAGAACCCCCGTCATGGCAGTGCCGCAATCGGTTTATAGGGTGCGACCACGTAGAAGCGCTGCTCGGGCAGTTCCAGGGTGACCACATGGGCGCCACTGAGCCCCAGGCGCCGCCCCGGCCCGAAGCTCATCTGCGGGGTCAGGCCGGTGGCAAAGTCATGCAGCCCTTCCAGCGCCCGCACCAGCTTGTCCCGGCTGATATCGCGGCCGCTCTGCTTCATGGCTTCGCCGAGCAGCAGCATCGAACTGAACGCGCCCACTTGCAGGACCGCGTACTGTCCGCCCAGTCCTGCGGCCAAGCGTACCTCGCCGAGTGCCTGGCGCCCGGCCGGTGTCCAGTCGCCCGGGATGAACGGATAGGCGAGAAACACCCGCCGGGAAAACCCTTCGGGCACCTGGAGCAGATCGCCGGCGACCTGGCTGGCCACGGCGAACAGGTACGGCAACTGTCCGGCATCCTGCAAATGCCCGGCGAAGCGGCTGAATGCGCTGCCGCTGCCCAGGTAGAAGATCGAACGAAACCCCGGCGGCAGCGCCTCCTGCGCCGGGTCGTAGGGCTGGACGCGGACGTCCTGCCAGGCGTTGGCCTGCAGATAGCTGCCCAGGTTCTGCGCCGCCCGTTGCTGGCCCGGTTCGTCCGGGTAAGTGATCAAGGTCGGGCCCTGCTGCACCTGCAACTGCTCACGGGCATAGTCGGCCAGGGCGATCAGTTGCTCGCGCAGCCCCGGCAGCGGCTCGAAGATCTGCCGGCTGGACTGCGCGTCGCCGAGCAACGACACCGCGCCGATCAATGGAATACCTGCGTTCTCCAGGCGTGTCGCCAGCGTCGAACCCAGGGCCGGGGCCAGTGGCGCGACCAGGGCGAACACCTGCTCTTCATCGATCAGCCGCCCCAGCGCCTGCTCGGCACTGCTCCGGTCAGGGCCGGGATCGACGATGCTCAGGCGCAACTGCCGGCCATGAATCCCGCCCGCCGCGTTGATGCGCTGCACGCAGCCCTTGAGCACCGCCGCCACGGTCGCGCCCTCCTCGGCCAGCGGCCCGCTGCCGGGGAGCAAGGTGCCCAGGCGGACGCTGCCGGCATCCAGGCCTGGGTCCTGGTCATCGGCGATGCGCTTGAGATAGGCGGTGAGGTTGCGCTGGTCGTTCATCGACAGGACGAAGCGCGGCATTGCCGGGTTAAGGCGGTTGCCGGCCGGGTCCTGGCCTTCCTGGATCGCCCGGGCCAAAGCACCGTCGGAATACGCCGGGTAGCTGCGCCCGTTGACCTGCTGCTGGCCGTGCACGCTGCTCAGGCGCGACCAGCTCAGGTCCGGTGGCTGCAGGCCGCCCTCGGGCCGCCCGCGCCCGTCGGCGCCATGGCAACCGGCACAGGGCAAGCGGGTCGCCGGCAGGACGATGCCCGCTGCCCCCACCCGCGCCATCACCGCCTCGCCGCTCGCCGACAGGCCCTCGCGGTACAGGCGCTTGCCGGCGCTTTCGCTGGCATCCAGCGGCAGCGCAGCGGCACCGCCGGCAAGCAACCACAGAGCGAGGACAAGGAAGGTCTTCATGGCCCGCGCTCAACGGCTGGCCACGGGCATGCGCAGCAACTGCAAACGCTGGGCAATGGCCGCCGCCGGGGCATCCGGGCGGATCTTGCTCCAGCGCTTGTTGGCCACGTCGCCGACGATCAATTGCGTCGAATGCTGTTCGGGCGACGGAATGATCTGCCCGATGCGCCCGAGCACCAGGTCGATCTGCGCCTTGTCGCCGGTCAGGAAAAGCCAGTGGGGGTCATCGACCCCTTGCTTCAAGGTGTAGGCCTTGAGCACCGCCGGGGTATCCCGCAGCGGATCACTGGTAAGGGAAATGAAGGTGACGCCCTCGGCCTGGTCGCCCAATAGCTCGCGCACTTCCTTGAGCTTGCGGGTGATCAGCGGGCAGGCGTCGGTGCAACTGGTGAAGATCACGTTGAGCAGCACCACCCGGTTTTCCAGGGCGTCGCTGTAGAAGCGCAGGGTTTCGCCGTTCTGGTCCTGCAGCGGAGTGTCGGTGAACCAGGTCCGGGCATCGCGGGTGCCGCTGGCCGGCGGCGCGGCCTGGGTGGTCTGTGGCGCGGCAGGCGGCGCATGTTCTTCGTGGGCGAAGGCGACGGCGCTGAAAATGCAGAAGCACAGGCCCAGGGCGATCCATTCGGGGCTTTTCATGGCTGTTGCTCCATGGCGACCGAGGCGTGGCCGGCGTGAGCGCTGCGTTGCGCGCTGAGTCGGTCGACTTCGCGGATCAGCAGTGCCGGGTCGGTGAAGCCGTAGTAACGGGTCCAGTGTCGGCTGTTGCCATCACCCACCAGAATCAGCGGCGCGTGGCTGTTCAGGTCGCCGCCGATCGAACCCAGGCCCTTGAGGGTGTCGCTCACCGAACGCGGCGAGCCGGTCAGCCAGCTCCACCCCGGTCCGTTCTGGAACGAGCGGGCGTAGTCGTTGAGGCGCCGGGCATCGTCGCGCTGCGGATCGATGCTCAGCGACACCAGTTGCACATCGGCACCGACCCGTTCGCCGAGCTGCTTCTGCACTTTCGCCATGATCGAGGACACCACCGGGCACACCGTGGTGCAGCTGGTGTAGATGAAACTCATGACCACGATGCGGTTGGCCACCAGGTCGCTCTCCAGGTGCACGGCTTTGCCGTCCTGGTCCACCAGGGCCACGTCGGCAAAGCTGACCTCGGTGCTCTGGAAGCCGGCCGGTGCGGCGTGCATGTCGTGGCCGGCGTGCTCGCCCGTCGAATGGGCCAGGGCGTGGCCAATGCCGGCGGCGAGGAGGCAGAGGGTCAGCAGGCCACCTTGTGCGAATCGTTTCATGTCGAAATCCTCTCAGTGGGCCGCGCCGGGCACGACCCGGACGCTGGCAAAGGTCTTGTCGCCGAAGCCCGCGCCCAGCGAGGCGGCGCGCACATGCAGGTACCAGGCGCCGGGCTGGTCGAGGGTCAACGGCACCTCGTAGACGCCCTCGCCCACTTCCCGCGCGGCCACGGTGGTGGCTCGCGAGGACGGCGCGCGGAAGTAGCGCAACTGGACGTCCTTGAGCCCGCCACGCGGTGCGGCCTGCTTGCCCTGGACGATGCGGAAGCGCACCCGATACGGGCTGCCGATGGCGGTGGTGCTGCTGTCGAGGAGGAACTCCACCTTGGCCACCCCCGGCAGGCTGGCCACCTCCCTGGCGGGTTCGACCAGGGTGCTGAAGCAATGGATGATGTTCGGCTGGTTGAGCAGGAAGGCCACGTCGAAGCGCCCGGCCGCTGGCAATCGCACCCGCGCGCTGTACAGCCCCGGTTCCTGCTCGCGCAGGCTGCGGTCGATGACCAGCGCGGCGCGGGCCACCTGGCCGCGGTTGGGGTAGCCGGACATCGGCGCGTTCATGCCCTCGGCGTAGAAGTAGGTGGTGTTGTCCACCGGGTTGACCACGAACACTGCGTTGTCATCCCGCGACACCGCCAGGCTCGACGCCAGCGGCAGGTCGCCGGCCTGGCGCGGGGCCTGCGGGCCGGCCTCGAAGCCCTGGCTGATCGGCGTGCGCCCGGCGCCCAGCGAGGCCAGGTTGAGCATGGTCACCTTCGGCGACGCCAGGCCGCGGATATAGGCGTAGGCCTGGGTGAAGACCACCTGGTAGGGCTCGCTGGACACGCTCAGTTCATGGATCAGCGCGTCATTCCCGGCGTCGATCACCGACGCGCGGTTTTCCAGGGTGTTGAGGACGATACCGAAGCGCCCGTCGGCACTGAAACCCATCGGCCCCAGGCCCTGCTGCAACTGCACCACGCTGCGCACCGCAAAGCTTGCGGCGTCGATCACCGTTACCGTGCCGTCACGGCCATCGGCGACATACACCGCCTGGGACAACGGCGAATACGCCAGCGACAAGGGGTGCGAACCGGTCTTGAGCTGCTTGACCAGGGTCAGGCTGGCGATGTCGATGATGCTGACCGTGCCATCGTCGCGGTTGCTGACGAAGGCATGCCGGCTGTCCTTGCTGAACGCAACTTCGTGGTGACCAGCGCCAGTGGCCAGGTGCTTGAGCGGTTTCAGGCTCTGCGCATCGATCACCGTGACCCCGGATTTCCCCGCTTCCGGGGCATTGTTGCCGACCCACAGCAGGCGTTCGTCCGGCTGCAGGGCCACGCGCACCGGGCTGTCGCCGGCCTTGACCGAGTCGATGACCTTGAACTGCTCGCTGTCGATCACCGCCACTTCACCGGCCGCGGGCATGGAGACGAACACCCGCTTGTTGTCCTTCGGCGTGACCCAGTCCATGGGCGGCTGTTTCAGCTCGATCCGCGCCAGGGTGCTGGTGATGCCGCCGACCGACACCTGCGGATCGACCACCGCGACGCTGGCATCGCGGTTCATCACCAGGAGGAAGTAGCTGTTCAGGTCAAGGATCGGCCGCGCGCCGATATTCGACTTGAGAAACACCCCGACTCGCGCCTTGCAGCTCTGTTCGCGGCCCTGGGCAGCGTCGGCGGCGGCGACCTGCGGGTCGATCCAGGCGCCCGGTGCCACGCCGGCGAGGGGCTGACCGGAGGCGCTGTCGGTGATACGGAAGCGCACATCGGCGAACTCCCCTTCACGCAGCACGCCGTCCCTGGCCAGCGGCGCGACCTGCAGGGCGACGGACACCCCGTCGCGCACCAGCGTCTGCTCGGCCCCGGCCGCCTGGGCCGTGGCCCCGAAGGCCATCAGCCAGGCCGTGGCCAGCCATCCATATGCGCTTGTGTTCATGGCGCTGCTCCTGGTCATTGGGCTGGCGGGGCCGGTTCAGGGTCATTGGTCACCCGCAGCAGGCCCCAGAGCCCGGCGGTGTTGCCGTAGGCGGCGTAGTCGCGGAACAGGTAGTCGCCGGGTATCGCATTGATGCCCCCGGCGCTGGGGTGCATGAAGCTGAAGTGCGCCGCTGGCAGCACGCTTTCATGGGCGCCGATGAACATAGACATCGGGTTCCAGCCGAACCGCACCGAGCCCACGCCGGGCGCCGCCATCGGGTAGCCACCGGTATCGCTCTTCTCCGACACGAACGGGTTGACCGACCAGACATGCCCGTCGAGCTGGAAGGTGGTGCCGCGGCTGCCACCGGTAGGCATCAGGATGTGGGTGCGGAACGGCTGCCCCGGCTTGGCATAGAGCACCGGGGTTTGCGGATCGCCGCCCACCAGCGCGTTGCTGTAGGCCATGTGGGCATTGGGCACGTCGCCGTAGCCGGCACCATCGGCGTGGCCGAACGGTGCGTCCGGGGCCAGGCCGAAGCGGTACCACAGCGGCTCGGTCTTGTAGTTGATGGCCATGCTGGAGTTGTCCTGCGGGTCGGTCGGTACGCCAAAGCCTTCGGCAGCGATACCTTCCACCGGCCGGCCATTGGCCCAGCGCTGGTTGAGCGCCTTCTGCCAGACCATGGCGAAGTCGCGGTACGGGGTTTGCCCTGGTGCGGTCACCGTGGCGTTGACCTTGCGCGCGTCTTCGACCCAGGTGGCGCCGACCGGCAGGATGCTCATGGCCCCGCCCAGACCTTTCTGCCCTTGCTTGATCACGTCTGCCGGGGTCAGGTTGAGGCCGCCGAATTCCACCGCCGTGGCGTTGATGTTGTCGACGCTGCGGCCCACCTGGGTCACCGGCTTGCCTTCGCGCTCCAGGTGCCCGACGTAGTACTGGTAGGTACGGCTCGGCCAGGCGCCGCTGGTGCCGACCCGGGGTGGCACGGTCTGGATCGGGTTGGCACCGACGTTGACGCCATCGGACTTGGTGATGTCATAGGCCAGCAGTTGCGCATGCAGGCCAACGTGGCTGGACGGCCGTATCAGGTTGTTGCTGAAGGTGGTCGAGCCGGTGCCGGCGTTGCGGTCGCGCTTGACCACGCCCTGCATCACGGCGGTCTGGGTCAGGTCGGGCATGACGCTGGGCAGGCGGTTTTCCAGGGTGATGTTCAGGCAGTCGCCAGCCGCTGCACGCAGCACCAGCGGTTCCACCGGCACGCCGGGCTTGAGCTTGCCGCTGACAGGGTCGAGATCGGCCTTGCGCACATAGAGGATCGCGGTCGGGTCATGCAGCGGGCCACTTTGCCCGCCGATGGTCATGGTTACGCCATCCTCCGGATCGGTCACGGTGACCTGCGGGATATTCACCGGCCGCGAGTTGTAGACCAGGGTGCCGCCCGCCGGATTCAGCGGGCCGCCGACGTGCTGGCCGAGCCCGGCCGGGTCGCCGATGGTCAGGCCCAGGGGATTGCCGAGAATGTCGTTGGCCAGTGCCGCGACCACTTCATAGTTGCGCTGCACGGTCGACCGGGTGCCGATGCCGTTGGGGTTGGCGCTGATCCGTGGGCAGGTGCCATCGAAGGCCACGGTATTGCGCATGCCGGCCGGTTTCGGGTTGTTGGGCAAGGCGAACAGGTCGGCGCGTTGCGCGGTGTAGTTGCGCATCACGCCCCAGATGCCGCTCCAGTAGCCTTCCAGCGAAGCGTCCATGGAGTACAGGTAGTCGCCGGTGGTGGCCGCGGAACTCGAGAGCATCGAGATCGGGGCGATAAAGCCCATCTGCTCGGAGATCCCGATCATCTGCGAGGCGCGCCAACCGGAGTTGGAGCTGTTGCCGAAGCCGGAGCCGCTCTGCAGCCATTTCACCCCGTGCAGGGTGACGTTGTGCTCCTCTTCATGGCCACCAGCATGCACCCGCAGGCGTACGTTGTCGCCGGTGTAGGTGCGCAGCATCGGAGTGAACGGGTCGCCGGGCTCGGCACCGCCACGGTTGATATGCGGCGGGAACAGGGTGGTGCCGCCGGTTGGGCCGGTGGCGCTGGTGACCAGGTTGGGCGCCAGGTTCATCGCCGGGATAGCGCGGTCGGTGCGGCTTTGCAGGGCGTAGGAGAGATCGCCGCCAAGACCGTCGGCCTGCATGCCGCGCTTGCCGTCCGGGCCGACCTTGTTCGGGTCGTAGACCCGCAGGGCCAGCGGCTCGTTACGGTAATTGATGACGAACATGCCCGGGTCATCCACCGAAATGGCTTGCGGGCACGGCCGGCTCGGGCAACCGGGGACCTGGCCGCCCTGCACTTCGAGGATGCCTTCGAGCAGGTTGCTGGCGTTGTTGCGCACGGGCGGGTTGATGGCGTAGCGGAAGCTGTCCGCCGTGGCCGGGAACACCTGTGGGTTGGGCACGCCGTTGGGCCCGGCACCGACATACACCCCGGCTTCATAGGCGTGCTGGAAGTCGCTGTATTCGAGGAAGAACTCGCGGAAGCTGTCGTTCTTGCCGTCACCGTCCAGGTCGCCGGTGGAGATCACCGCCTGCCACGAGGTCGGCCCGCCGTCCTGGCGCGCGCCACTGTACAGCGGCTCGCCGGTTTCGGCATGGAACCAGGTGGAGCCGGCCGGCTCGGCGAGCACGGTGGCGTACAGGCCGATCTGCTGGTGGGTCGATGGGCCGAGGTGGTCGTGGGTAAAGATGGTGCCCAGGCCACGGTCGACGCCCTTGGTGTTGATCACCGGGTCGACGAACCAGCGCTGCATGGCGGTCCGCGCGCCGACCCAGTCGGCCCGGCCGAACTGGCCGAAGTACGGGTGGTTGCGGGCTTTCGGGCAGGCCGGGGTGGCGTCGCGCGGGTCGGCCTCGGTGCATTGGTTGAAGACGCGGATGGCATGGATGCGCTCCTGCACCGCGCCGGGGGAAAGCACGCCGTCCTCGTAGTTCCAGCCGTTGGCCGAGCCGTCGGCGGCGGTCAGGTCCCATTTCGGCAGGTGGATATGCTGGCCGATCACGTCGGTGGGCGTGCGCACCTGGTAGTCATCCATCTCGTAGGTGGCCGGCACCAGGTTGGTTTGCTGGTACTGCACGCAGTCGAAAGTGTTCATGCGCATCACCAGCGGCTCAGGCGGCCGCTGCTTGGTGATCACCGGCCAGGCGTCCTCCCACAGGGCGAGGATGCGCGCCTGCGGGAAGTGGTAGCCGACCTTGTTGTAGACAGCGTCGAACTGGATGTTGGCGGCCTTGTAGAGCCGTGGGCGGTCGGCGGTGTAGGTCGACGAGCCGGTGAACGACAAACCGTCGACGCGCTCGCCGCTGTTGAATTCGCCGAGGCCGGCGCTGCTGGTCAGGCGTTTCTGCCGGTCATCCATGCAGGGTTCGTAGTACGGCGCACCGGCCACCGGCAAGGCGCCGTTGGTGCGGAAGCTGCGCGCAACGATCTGACTGCCGGGCAGCAAGGCATAGCTGGGGTGATCCTTCTTCGCGTGGAAGGCCATGGCCGCCTGTTCGACCTCGGTGCCCTCCTCCGGCAGGTACAGCGGCTTGGCCCGGGTGACTTCCTTGGAAAAGTCCAGGGAGGTGGTGATGGTATGCGCCTCGCCACCGGCGGAGAAACCGTCCAGCGAGTGCCGGCCAAGGCCGCCGTCCCAACCACCGGACTGTGCCGGGTCGATATTGGCCCACAGCGCCTTGCCGCTGTTTTTCAGGGCCTGGGCCTTGGCGGCGTCGAGCATGTCCAGCGGCGGCGTCGGTGGGCGCTGGCCGACCGAGCTTTCCATGCCGCCGATCCAGAACGGATAGCCAGGGTTCTTCAGGCTGCCGTCGGCGTTGCGGTTGGCCTCGCTGCGGTCCACCAGGGCCAGCGAGCCGATGGCCTGGGCGCCGCCGCCACCGTGATGGCCGCCGTCGTCATCGTCATCGTCTTCCTCGTCGTCATCATCATCGTGGTTGCCGGCGATCAGGGTTTCGCTGATGCGTGGCACCACCGCCACCTTGCCCGGCATCGGCGCCATGGCCTTGCCCGGCAGCGGCACGACGGCGGGGATCGGCGTACCGGCAATGATCTCGCCATCGGGCAAGGCGCGGGCACCGGCTGCCGGTTTACCGCTGCGCAGGGCGAAGGGTTCGCTGTGGTAGCCGTCGCTGCCCTGTTGCGACACTTCCAGGCGGGTGCCCTCCTCGAACACATCGTGGACCCGCCACATGGCCCACATGCCCTGGGCGAAGTGCGGGTAGAAGTGGCAGTGGTAGATGGCGTCACCGGCCACGCGGTTGCGGTTGCCCGAGCCGCCGTTGGCGATTTCGTAGGTGTAGCCAGCACCCGGACCGATGCCCTGGGCGTCCACGTAGTCGGAGTTGTCGTCGTTGGGGTTGAACAGCCATTGATGCCCATGCAGGTGGAAAATGTGCTGTTCATGGCCGTTGTGGGTGTTGCGGAACTTGACGAAGTCGCCGATGTAGCTGTGGTTTACGTTCGACGGCTCCGACGGGTACAGCGCCATGCTCGCCTTGACCCCGATCTGGTCGGCGCGCGGCGTTTCGCCGGGACGGATGTTTTCCAGCCCGGCGTTGGCCGGTACGTCCACCAGCATGGCGACGTCGCCGACGGTGTGGGAACTGAGGAAGAACTCTTCGTAGGCGCAGGACAGGCAGTCATGCATCGGCCCCACGCCCAGGCGGTTGGCGACCACTTCGGCGCCCATGCCGCCGGAGCCGTAGTTGATCATGAAGGAGTCACGGGTCGGCTCCAGCACATGGGCCATCACCGGGTCGTCCCAGTAGGCCGGGAAGGCCTGGGTGGCAGCGGTTTCGTCCTGGAACTGCGAAGCGAAGTCGCGGAACGGTTCGAGCCGGTTGGGCACGGCCGGATTGCGCTTGCCGACGGCTTCCAGGGCATAGGTCGAGGGCGGGAAGCTGCCGTCGGCATTGCTGCCCATGACGATCGCATCGCTTTCGCTGGAGACGATTTCATTGCCGTCGACCATGTTGATGATCGGCGTGCCGGCCTTGCCTTCGCGGATCCACGGTTCGCGCTGCGGGTAGCGCGCCTGGTAGTCGACGATCGGCTGGCCGGTGGGCGCGCGGCCGGTGGAGGCCAGGCGCATTTCTTCTTCGGTAATGGTGTTGCGGTAGCTGCGCCCGCCCTTGGGCATGACCACCACTTCGCCGAACAGGCCGTTGGCGACGTTGCCGGCATCGCCCTCGCCGCCGAAGGTCGCGCCACGGCTGCTGGCGGCAAAGGCGCCCTCGCGCTCGGCATACAGGGTGTAGCTGCGGCTGCCACCGGGGGCGATCAGGGTATTGGCGTTGCGCCCGGTGAAGCTGGCGATGTCGTCGATGCTGTTGACCGCCTGCATGCCGTTGACCTGGAAGCCGACATGCCGGTCGGTGACCTGTTCATCGACCTTGAACTCGTCGTCGCCGATCTCCACTTCGCCTTCGATCTCGCCCTCGTCGCCCTGCTCATGGCTGCCGGGGTTGGCCTGGTAGGCCAGCAGGTTCTGCAGGTTGATGGTCAGGCAGTCGCCGGCGGCGACCCGCAGCACCAAGGGCCGTGGACGCTTGTCTGGGCGCAGCGAGACCTTGCCCGGCACGGCGGCACCGCCGTCGGCCAGCGAGCGGTCATGTTCGTCGACCACATCGCGGCGCAGGGCGAACATCATGCCGTTGGCGTTCTGCGCGCCGAGGCGGTTGAACATCAGCGGCTGGTCCAGCGCCACGATGTTCGCCACCAGATTGCGTTCGCAGCGGGCGGCGGCGTTGGCCGTCTGCATGCCGAACAGCGGCGTGACCAGCAACAACAGGGTGAACACGTGATGAGCCTGGGGAATGCCGATCATGATCACGGACCTCGCTGTAGGCGCTCATGGGGAATGATTCTCACTGGAATCAGCCGGAGCAAAGCGCATGCCACAAAAAATTCTCATGTAATTCAGATGCTTGCGGCATCGACTTGAGAGATCGGGGGATATTCCCCACCCGTTTCCCCACTTTGCGCGACACCGCTCCTCCCCCAATGTTGGGGAACGCTCACAGCGGTGCGTCCGCGGCCAGGCCTTGCAGGCGCCGGTACTGGCGCAGCACGCTGGGGACATAGCGCTGGGTTTCGGCAAACGGTGGAATCACCCCGCCGCGGCTGAGCACGGCTTGCGGGCCGGCGTTGTAGGCGGCCACGGCGAGGGCGATGTCGTTGTCGAACAGGGTCATCAGGCGCTTGAGATAGCGGGCGCCGCCCTGGATGTTGGCCTGGGGGTCGTAGACATCGGCCACCCCCATTTCCCGCGCGGTGTCGGGCATCAGTTGCATCAGGCCACCGGCGCCCTTGCGCGACGTGGCACTGGCGTCGTAGTTCGATTCGTTCTGGATCACCGCGTGCAGCAGGGCTTCCGGCAGGCTATTGGCCTGCGCCGCCGCCCGTACCAGCTCGGCGTAGGGCTTGCCGGCGATCAATTGCGGTTGGGATCCGAGGCTGGCTTGCGCCGTCTCGGCATCACGGATGATCCGTTCATAGTGGCGTCCGGGACGGTGGACGTTGGACAGGACGTAGCTGCCATTGGCATCCACGGAAACGAACACGTCGGCGTGGACGATGCCGCTCAGCAGCAGTCCGCCGAGCAGCGTGGCGGTCAGTGATCTGGTCATGCAAGCCTCCCCGACCAGCCCCGAAAAGTGGGGGTTATGCCCCAGTCGCCGGTCGTGGATCAGCTATACGCAAGCACCATGCCGCAAGCGCCAGGCCACGTCGTTCGGGGCTTGCAGCACTGTGCCCGGGCATGAGCATGGCTATTGCACGGCTATTGCACGGCTATTGCATAGCCACTGCCGGCACCTGCGCCGCCGACTGCGAGA
Organism: Pseudomonas sp. FG98; assembly: GCF_057808595.1. NCBI lineage: Bacteria > Pseudomonadati > Pseudomonadota > Gammaproteobacteria > Pseudomonadales > Pseudomonadaceae > Pseudomonas > Pseudomonas sp. FG98. The sequence goes on from NZ_JBMDIJ010000069.1 coordinate 22,503, forward strand.
GGTCATCATGAAACGGCACCTGCGTTGTTCCCCGCGCGCCCAGCGCGGCTTCACCCTGCTCGAGTTGCTGGTGGTACTGGTGGTGCTCGGGTTGTTGGCCGGCATCGTCGCGCCCAAGTACTTCGCCCAGTTGGGTCGCTCCGAGGTCAAGGTGGCCAGGGCACAGATCGAAGGACTGGCCAAGGCCCTGGACCTGTACCGTCTCGAAGTCGGCCACTACCCGTCCACCGAACAGGGCTTGCAGGCGCTGGTCACCGCGCCCGCCGACGAATCGCGCTGGACCGGCCCCTACCTGCAGAAAAGTCTGCCCCAGGATCCGTGGGGCCGCGCCTACAGCTACCGCTACCCGGGTGAGCACGGCGAATACGACCTGCTGTCCATGGGCAAGGACGGCCAGCCCGGCGGCGACGGCGAAAATGCCGAAGTCACCAGTTGGCAATGAGGGGAGCCGCCACCATGCGCTATCACCTCAAGGCGGTTGGCAAGGCCGGCGTGGTTTCGATGACGGTAGAGGCCCCTGGCGACGGCGAAGCCCGGCGCATCGTCGAGGACCAGGGCCTGCGCGTGCTCAGCCTGCAGGCCGAGCGGCACTGGCGGGCATTGCGCCTGCGCCGGGCCGAGGCGTTCAACCTGGTGCTGTTCAGCCAGGAACTGACCACCCTGCTCAACGCCGGCCTGCCCTTGATCGACGCCCTGGAAAGCCTCGCCGAAAAGGAAAGCGCGCCCCAGGCCCGCAAGACCCTCGGCGAGCTGGTGCGCCTGCTCTATGAAGGCAAGTCGTTCTCGCAGGCGTTGGCCCAGTTGTCCGCGGTGTTTCCGCCCCTCTATGTCGCCCTCGTGCAATCCAGTGAAAAGACCGGCGCAGTGGGCGAGGCGCTGGGCCGCTATGTCGGTTATCGCCAGCGCATGGACGAGGTGCGGCAGAAAATCATCAGCGCCTCGGTCTACCCGCTGCTGTTGCTGGTGGTCGGCAGCGGTGTGGTGCTGTTCCTGATGGGCTATGTGGTGCCGCGCTTCAGCCTGGTGTTCGAAGGGCTGGGCAATGACCTGCCGTGGCTGTCGCGGATCCTGATGAATGGCGGGCTGTTCCTGCATGCCCACCAGGGCGAGTTTCTCGCGGCTGCGCTCGCGGGTATCGGTGCCCTCGCCGTCCTCCAGCGCCGACCGGCATTTCGCCGCGGCGTTGACCGCCTGATCGAAAGGCTCCCGGCCGTGCACCAGCGCATCGTCATGTATGAACTGGCGCGTTTCTACCGCTCCCTCGGCATCCTGCTGCAAGGTGGTATTCCCCTGGTGACCGCCATGGGCATGGTTCGCGGCCTGCTCACCCCCGCCTCCCGCCAGCGCCTCGACCAGGCCTGCGAACGGGTGCGCGAGGGCCAGTCGCTATCGATCGCGCTGGAGCGTAACCAGTTGGTCACCCCGGTGTCGCTGCGCCTGCTGCGGGCTGGCGAGCAGTCGGGCAATCTCGGGCTGATGATGGAACGCAGCGCCGACTTCTACGACGAAGAAGTCAGCCGCTGGCTGGAATGGTTCGTGCGCTTGTTCGAGCCGCTGCTGATGACCTTTATCGGGTTGCTGATCGGGGTGATCGTGATCCTCATGTACATCCCGATCTTCGAGTTGGCGTCGAGCATCCACTGACGCGGGATGTGCTTTGTCTACGCCCCATTGTTTTTCTTCGGATTCATCGGCACTGCGGTGCTCATCGGGCGGGCTGCGCGATGCGCTGGCCGAGTACGCGCACCACACCTCAGATCAACGCAGTCAACAACCGGGAAAAGTCGCAACACTCGCCAGCAAGCCCGGCCAGGTGGGCATTGATCCCCGGCCGCCGGTCGCCACGGTAGAGCACGCAGTAGTTCACTGCCGGTAGCTGCGGACGGGTTTCGATGATGCGCAGCGCGCCCCGCTCGACCAGGTGCGCCAGGCAGTCCCTGGGCAGGTAGCTGATGCCCAGGCCGCTGATGGTCATGCCGACCTGCACCAGCAGGTTGTGGCTGATGATGGTGCGCGGCAGGTGCACGCCCTGCTGCGCCAGCCAGCGCTCGTAGAACAGCCCGGTACCGGAACTGGACCCCTGGATCATCACGGTATGCCCCGCGAGGTCGGCCATGCTCACCTCGCCTTCGCCACTGAACAGCTCCGGCCCGCACATCCAGGCGTTTTCCACCGGTGCCAGCGGCGTCGACAGCATGCGCGCATCCTCGAACACGTCCGGGACCACGATCAGATCGAGCTGGTCCTGTTCCAGCTTGCGGTACAGCTCGCTGCTCAGTTCCACCGACGGCTCGATCTGCACCCGCGGATAGGCCTGGCGAATCGCCTCGACAAAGGCCGGCAACCAGGTCAGCGCGGTGAGCTCGGTCACCCCCAGGCGCAGGCGGCGCACCAGCACCTCACGGCTGCACACCTGCTCGAGCAGCACGTCGCGACGTTCCAGCAGTTCGCGGCAGCATTCCAGCAGTTCCTCGCCCTTTTCCGTGAACCGGGCATTGCGCCGGCTGCGGTCGAACAGCGGCGTGCCGAAGGTATCCTCCAGCTCCTGGATACGCTTGGAAATCGCCGACTGCGACATATGCAGGTGGTTGGCGGCGGCTTCGAAACTGCCGGTCTCGGCGATCCAGTACAGGGCTTCCATCTGTTTGAAGGTGATCATGCCGGGCCTTTCATCACTTTTATCGATGACTAAAGCGTAGAAAATATCGCTAAAAGTATTTTTTATCGACTCCTAACATCGAGACCACAGCCAGCGTCGGCTGCATCGATCCCCAGGAGAACCCCATGTCCTTGCCAGGCACCCGCATCCTGCCCTCGCCCGCCCTTGCCCCCGGGCACCTGGTCGCCGCGTTGCACAACGTCGTCACCCCGCATATCAGCGACAACCTCGGCCGGCATATCGGCGCCCGTGGCCTGACCCGCCTCAACCGCAGCGGCAAGCTGGTCGGCACGGCGCTGACGGTGAAGAGCCGGCCCGGCGACAACCTGTACATCTACAAGGCCCTGACCCTGCTCGAACCCGGCCATGTCCTGGTGATCGACGCCCAGGGCGATACCAGCAACGCCGCCATCGGCGAACTGATCAAGCTGTACGCGCTGCAACGCGGTTGCACCGGCTTCGTCATCGACGGGGCGATCCGCGACGTGGCCGCCTTCGCCGATACCCCCTGCTATGCCCGTGGCGTGGTGCATTGCGGCCCGTACAAGACCGGACCGGGAGAAATCAACGTGCCTGTCTCGATCGGCGGCATGATCGTCAACCCGGGCGACCTGATCGTCGGTGATGAAGACGGCCTGGTGGCCTTTGCCCAGGCCGACGCCGACGCCGTGATCGCCGCCGCCGCCCGCCACGCCGAGCATGAAGCGGCAGTCATGGCCGAAATCGCCAGCGGCGCCGTGCGCCAGTCCTGGATCGAAGCGCCATTGAAGAAAGCCGGCCTGCTGGAGGATGTGCTGTGAGCAACGCCCTGCTGTCCGAACGTTTGCTGGGCATCCAGCCGTCGCCGAGCATCGCCGCCAACGCCCTGGTCACCCGCCTGCGCAGCGAAGGCCGCGATATCGTCAACTTCACCGTCGGCGAGCCGGATCTCGATACCCCGGCGCACATCATCGATGCGGCCATCGCCGCCATGCGTTCCGGCGACACCCACTACACCGGCACTACCGGTACCCTGGCCCTGCGCCAGGCCATCGTTGCCAAACTGGCCCGCGACAACGACCTGCACTACGGCCTCGACGAAGTGGTGGCCGGCGTTGGCGGCAAGCACATCATCTACCACGCTCTGGCCGCGACCCTGAATGCCGGCGACGAGGTGGTGGTGCACACCCCCTACTGGGTGTCCTACCCGGATATCGCCCTGCTCAACCAGGCGACACCGGTGATCATTCCCGGCGACGAGGCGCTCGGCTTCAAGCTGTCGCCACAGGCGCTGGAACAGGCGATCGGTCCGTGCACCAAGTGGGTCATCCTCAACAGTCCGAACAACCCCAGCGGCGCGGTGTACGACGAAGCCGAACTGCTGGCCCTCGCCGAAGTGCTGCGCCGTCACCCGCAGGTCCTGGTGATGGCGGACGAGATCTATGAGCACTTCGTCTACGACGAGGCCCGGCATCTCTCCCTGGTCAACGTGGCGCCGGATCTCAAGCCGCGCACCCTGATCGTCAACGGTGCCTCAAAAGGCTACGCCATGACCGGCTGGCGCCTCGGTTTCGGCGCCGGCCCGGCCTTCCTGGTAGCGGCCATCGGCAAGCTGATCTCGCAGACCACCACCTGCCCCAGTTCCATCAGCCAGGCGGCGGCGGTAGCGGCCTTTGCCGGTGACCAGCGCCCGATCGCCGCGATGAAGGCGATCTACAGCGAGCGCCGGGCACGCATGCTCGCCCTGCTCGACGACATTCCCGGCCTGCGCTGCACGCCGCCGCAAGGCGCGTTCTATGTGTTCGCCAATGTCGCCGGCCTGCTCGGCAAACGCACCCCGCAGGGCGACACCATCGACAGCGACGGCGCCCTGGTCAGCTACCTGCTGGAGCACGCCGGCGTGGCACTCGTCGGCGGCGCGGCCTACGGCATGTCGCCTTATGTCAGGCTGTCCTTCGCCAGTGGGCTGGAAGTGATCGATGAGGGATGCAAACGGCTGAAGGACGCGATCCTGCGCCTGCGCTGAGGAAAAACCACAAGGCCAGGGAAGGCCCGCAACAACACTGCCTACAACAACAAATTCTTCTTATCGAGGCACACCATGCACACCCCACGCATCCCCCTGGTCTGGCAGATCCTCATCGGTCTGCTGAGCGGGATCGCCATCGGCGCACTGCTCCACGAATACCCCGACGTCCGCCCGTGGATGGTCGACAACGTCCTCAAGCCGGCGGGCGATATCTTTATCAAGCTGATGAAGATGATCGTCATCCCCATCGTGTTCGCCTGCATGGTGGTGGGGATTGCCGGGCACGGCGACAGCAAGGCCCTGGGCCGGATCGGCGTGCGCGCCCTGGCCTACTTCTTCATGGTCACCACCACCGCGATCATCGTTGGACTGATCATCGGCAACCTGCTGCAACCAGGCGCCGGCACTGACCTGGCCAGCCTGCAGGCCAGCGCGATCAGCCTGCCGTCCAGCAACGGCGCCAATCACGGGCTGGGCCAACTGATCGTCGGCATCATCCCGGACAACATCGTCAACGCCATGGCCCAGGGCAGCCTGCTCTCGGTGCTGTTCTTCGCGGTAATGTTCGGTCTCGGCGTCAGCCGCCTGCCCGAGGAACGCAAGGCCCCTCTGCTGGCCGTGCTGCGCGGGGTCTCGGAGGCGATGTTCAAGGTCACCTCGATGATCATGGCCTACTCGCCCATCGGCGTATTCGGCATGATCGCCGTCACCGTCGCCAACTTCGGCTTCAGTTCGCTGCTGCCCCTGGGCAAGCTGATCCTGGTCAGCTACGTGTCGATCATCTTCTTCACCCTGGTGGTGCTCGGCGCCATCGCTCGCTGCACCGGCATTCGCCTGTTCGGCCTGATGCGCCATATCAAGGACGAATTGCTGCTGGCCTTCTCCACCGCCAGCTCGGCGGCAGTGATGCCGCAACTGATGAAGAAGCTGGAAAGCTACGGTGCACCGCCTTCGCTGGTGAGTTTCGTGGTGCCGGTGGGCTATTCGTTCAACCTCGACGGGGCTTCGCTGTTCCTCGGCATCGGTACCCTGTTCGTCGCCCAGTTGTACGGCATCGACCTGAGCCTGGCCGACCAGGCGCTGCTGGTGGTGACCATGGTCCTGACCTCCAAGGGCGCCGCCGGGGTACCGGGCTTCATGTTCGTCATTCTCTCCGCCACCCTGGCCAGCGCCGGCCTGCCGCTGGAAGGCATCGCCTTTATCGCCGGGGTCTACCGGTTGATGGAAATGCCCACCACCGCCCTTAACGTGCAGGGCAATGCCCTTGCGCCGCTGGTGATCGCCCGCTGGGAGGAACGCTCGGCGCGTACTGCCGCGCCGCAGGAGCTCGCGTCTTAGGCGGCATGCGCTGTTTGTTCAAGCGCCCATCCCGGTGGCTGCTCGACACTCGCTGCTCCAATCCTGATGGAGCAGCGAGATGCGCACCTTGTACGGCCCTGTATTTTTCTTCGGTTTCATCACCGCTGCGGTGATCCTTCTCGAACAGCACGCGAGTCCCGGCTGGCTGCTGCCCTTGCTGCTTGTGGCGATCGCCGGCAGTGCGTTGTGCGAGCGGTGCTGGCCATATCGGCCGTCGTGGAATCGCGACCGCGGTGACAGCCGCCGTGATGTCCTGCATGCCGGCGTCAACGAGTCCCTCAACCTGCTGAGCATCGCGGCACTGCCGCTGATCGCCGCCTGGCTGCCCGACCTCGGCCTCTGGCCGGCGCACTGGCCGCTGGGCCTGCAACTGCTGCTGGCAATCCCCATCGCCGACCTCGGCATCACCCTGGTGCATTACGCCAGCCATCGCTCGGCGCTGCTCTGGCGCCTGCATGCGGTGCATCACAGCGTGACGCGCATGTACGGTTTCAACGGTCTGATGAAGCATCCCCTGCACCAGTTGCTCGAAGCCCTCGGCGGCACCCTGCCCCTGCTGCTGTGCGGTTTGCCGCAGGAGGTGACGGCATTGCTGGCCTTCAGCATCGCCATCCAGTTGCTGTTGCAGCACAGCAATGTCGACATGCGCCTCGGCGTGCTGCGCCATGTCTTCGCCTGGGCGCCGCTGCATCGCCTGCATCACCTGAAGTACGGGCGCCATGGCGACGTAAATTTCGCTCTGTTCTTCCCGCTTTGGGACCGCTTGCTGGGTACGGCGCTGTACCTGCCGGACTATGAGCTGGCGGATGACGACCTGGGCATCGGTGACTGTCCGGATTACCCAGTGGATTATTCGGCGCAGTTGCTCCAACCGTTCCAGGGGCCCCAGGCTACCCACCCGCCTGCAGTGGTGCCGGCCGGGCTGCGGGATGCGCTAGCCGAGTACGCGAAGGGCTAGATGGCGCAGGTTGCGGTCGGCGCGGATGCCGAAGTGCTGGCGGATGCTGCGCGACAGATGGGCGGAATCGGCGAATCCCGCCGTCGCGGCAGCGTCGGTCAGGCTGTAGCCCGACAGCGCCAGTTGCAGGGCCAAGCGCAGGCGCTGCCAGAGCACCAGGCGGCGAACGGAGAGACCCAGTTCGCCGCTGAACAGGCGTTCCAACTGGCTGAGGGACAGTGCGGCTTCGCTGGCGATCTCGGCGGCGGGCAGCGCGTCGGCGTCAAGCTGGCGGATGCGCTGCAGGGCCTTGGCCAGGCGGGGTTGCAAGGGGCGGCGTGGCAAGGTGGTCAACGCTGCGATCAAGGGTTCGGCGCGCGGGCCGGGTTGCCCGCAGAGCTGGCGCAGTGCGGGCAGATCGAACGCCAGGGGTTCGGCGTACAGGGTCAGGGTGGGCCGTTCGCTGGCAATGATCGCGTGCGGCTGCCCGGACTCGACCGACAGCACCGGGCCTCGCTTAGGTACACCGTCGATCAGCGCCTCGACTTCGCCGTCGCAAGCGATCAGCAGTTGGTGAGGGTAATGGGCGTGGGTTCCGGTCTCGCCCGCCTGGCCAAGGATCAGGCAGTAGTCGGTGGCCAGCCAGAGCTGGCCTTGCCAAGGTTGGGACATGCGGGCTCCGGTGGTGGTTTGAGTGGGAAGAGTAGCACTGGAGGTTGGCAAGTCAGCCATGAGCACGGGTATCCGGTTTACCCAAACTACCCATGCGCCCATGCGGCGCGGTCTCGCCGGTAGGAGCTGCTTTAGCTGCGATGGACCGCACAGCGGTCCCAAAACCTGTCAACTCGCTGGACCTAGAAACGCGTCAGATCAGGCATTGGGAATCCACGACAGGGCTTGATCATAGACTTGCGCGGGATGGTTTCGGGACCTGCCCGGTTCGTACAGGTACAGCTGGCTCTGCTCCGGCGTTTTCTCCTGCAGCATCCGCAGTCCCTGCCAGAGGAAGCGCTTCTCTCGTTTGGCGCCGCCTCGGTATTCAACGGTTTTCGACACCCGCCGGCCCAGGCTGTCATAACGGTACTCGGCCTCGGCTTCCATCCGGCCTTCCTGCCAGCGCTGGCTGCCGATCAGCCGGTTTTCACAGTCGTAGCGCAGCTTCAGTGCCTGGTTGATGGAGCGTCGTCCGATCAGGTTGCCCCAGGCGTCATAGCGATGCTGGTAATGGTGCCATTCGCCAATGCGGTTGTCCCTGACCTTTTCCAGCTTGCGGCCGCTCAGGTCCAGGCGGTTGACCGCCGGGTCGTAGCGGAACTCCTCGAGGAAGCGCCGGGTCGGGTGGTCGATGCGCAGTACCTCGCCGGGGGGCGCTCGAGGGGGGTGGTCTGGTCAAGGGCGTTGGTGATGCCCACCAGTTGCTGGCGATCGTTGTAGCGGTAGCTTCATACATCCCGAACAAATACTAAAATCCTTTCCGCGAGCTTTTGGAAATCAATTGACTCCTCATCTTTACGATCATGAATCAAAGTATAGACTCCAGATCTAGGTGACAAAACTTCTACCACTCTCCCTAGGCAATTGGTTATCTCAATAAAACCGTCCATTACGCCATCAAGATCTTCTAACAGAGATAGCAACGTCGAATACTTAATCAGAACCCCGGCTTCATCAGTGCCAGAGTCAACCTTCGGATTGTCAAAGTAAACCCGAATTTTCGGACAGATCTCTCTCTTCCAATCAAACGCCGGAACCAACCGTTGGATCATATCTTTAAACTCAAATTCAGATTCACCACCAGAAAACTCACACCTATGGATAGGAATGCAAAGATGCAACTTTTTTCGTTTACCCTCAAGTGCACCCTTCAAGCTTCCATGATAATTATTGGGCACTGCTAAAGCATGGGTGAAACCGTAGCTGTTCTCTGCCAGTTCAAATATAGAAGGGTGGAGTTGAGTTAGTGAGCCAGGTGCCTGACCTGCTACACTAGCAGCAAAAGATTTGTCACTTGAATTTTCGGAGGCAATCAATAAGTCGTTGGTATCCGTGCTTTTCAGGCAATATTCATAAACCCTGTTCGGGAGGTTATGCTGAAAGAAAAAGCACCCAAAGCCCTCCTCAACACTAGAGAAAGACAACAATAAATCACCTTTGGAGAGCATACCCATCTCGGTCGTAGTTGCTAGCGTTTAGATCGTATTACTGTCCAACCAAGATTAGCGCTCGAAGCCGAATCCTGGATAAATAACCTGACTCCAGACAGGCTTTTGCGCGGTAGGGCCGAAGTATAATGCCAAAGCCCAAACCCCATTGAACGTGACAATCCTTAGGCTAGGGTTCCTCGATAAATGTTACTTCTCCTCCAACGGCCAAAATAAGCGAAGAATATAGATCCTCGACACTCTCTGCCACCCAATAGAGATTGCCGCAACCACCTTGCTCCGCGATGTCGGATATATTTCGAATGCCCCTATCATGAAGATGAGTACGATCCCAATAGTAGACACCTTTTTTTCCAGGGCTGCCAATCAAGACATATGGATTCCCCCCCCCATCATCCCCAATAATCAGAACATCCGTTAAAAAACTCAGCTCACCAGCAAACTCTCGATTGAAGCTAGCAAGATCATTGCACTCTTGAGCTGGTGATATACCAAACATTCGATCAAAACTAATCCCGTCCTCATCAATTTCCGAAACGGGCAACTGGGGAAAATCAGGATCGGAAAAGTAGAAGCCATTCATTTTTTTCAGAAACCGCTTATACTCATCAGGAAGTTGAGGTCGGAGCTTACTCTGCAAAGATGCGATTTCAGAATCACTCAACCCAGCTCTATACACAATCGCCATTTCTTGTAACCTGCTTAGCAAGAAGATTTAATATTTTTAACGCCACCTGAGTGGGTGAACCTATTGTGTATCGCTTTAGGGACCTCTTGCATAGTCTTCATGTCCTCATGGTGGTGCCATGTATTGGTTGCATATACAGCTTTTCCTTTTGGCGCCAGCGCGTCTGCCTTTCCAAAATCCCCGGCTGGGCCTTTACTATGATTGCCTTTTAGGCCTGGCACATCAACTTTTTGCCGTTGATAGGGTGTAAAGTCTGGATGTCCACCAGGATATCTCACAACATTATTTTCCCAGTCCTGATACACCCAAGTTCGACCTTCGACCTCCAAATGAACCGATCCGCCCTTTTCCACCCATTTGGCAATATCAGGAGAGTGTAGCGGCTTTCCAGCCCACCCCCACGGATCAATCCACCCCGTCGGATTAGGCACATACTGATAAAGATTCAGCCCCCCATCCAACCCAATCGGATCCTGCGTTATAAACCGCCCAATCTCCGGCTCATAATACCGAAACGTATTGT